>NZ_QUJZ01000007.1:681-214342 GCF_003480845.1 Blautia sp. TM10-2
ATCGCTACATCAACAACGGTAGAAAGTATCGTGCCAATAAAAAGGATATCGATGATGTTGTTGACAAATTCGAGAACGACATCTGGAATGAGTATGACAAGTATGCTGCTGAACTGGAAGCAGCGAAAACAACTCAGACAGATAAGGAGGCGTAAGTATGGACTATACGGTATTAACTGAACATTTTGTGGTGGTTGTGGTTGTGGCTTGCCTTGTACTTGGATACATTATCAAGCACGCGAGCCTGTTCCATTGGCTTCCGAATGACGATATTCCTGTAGTTCTTGCCGTGGCAGGAGCAATCCTAAACGCGGCAGTTGGCGGCATTACTGTGGAAAATATTGTCTACGGTGCTCTGATGGGATTAGCGTCCACCGGTATGCATCAGGGATTCAAAAAATTTATAGAGGGGAATAGCTCGGGCGGAGACGCTGAGATCACACATAATAATGACTGAATTTACAATCACATCCACACAGATCATCTGGTTTTGTTCATTCGTAGCAGCTCTGTGGGGATTATGGAAAGTTGTTAAAGAAGCTAAAAAGCCAAATGATGAGCTTAAGGCTAAAGTCAGCAAACACGACCAGCTTCTTGACAACGACAATAAACGATTGTCTGAGGTTGAAACATCTAATCAGATGATTCTCCGAACATTGCTCGTTATCGTGAATCATGAGATTACCGGAAATGGTATCGATAATATGAAACAGATACGGGATGATCTGCAGGAATATCTCATACATAAATAATTCAAAATGGATAAGAGGGGATACCGTTATTGGTACAACCCCTCTTATTTTTCTCAAGCTATTCTTTTTGACCGATTATTTTTATGCCGGCTTTGATTTGGCGTAAATTGCTATAGCCGTCACGATTGCCATAATATTTATCAATGGCGTTATATGCCGAGTAGTACGATTTATAAATATTATTATCACCATCAAGGCTCGTACACCATCCATTGCCATCCCTTTTTACTTTGATACCTCTGTATGTTCTCGTTTTGTATTCTGGGATATAGCTATCTTTTCCTATGATGCGCATTGACTTATCTCCTATCTTAAGTTACCATCATTAATGTCTTATCAAAGTAGGAGATCTTGTAGTGAAAAAAATGGATACAGAGACAAAAGAAGCTCTTTCGGGTGCAGAATTTACCGTGTACCGCTGGAAAAACAACACCTGGAGTGAATTCAAAAAGATGAACTGGGTGAAAAAAACGGGTTCTTATCTGCTGGAGGGAATTCGGGATACAGACAGTGAAAATGGAAAATTCCGTGTTGTGGAGACAAAGAATCCAGCTGGTTATGCAGGAAGCTGGGAGCAGGAATTTTCCATTGACAAGGAAGGCATGCAGACGATCCATCTGGAGGCAGAAAACACAAGAAAAACAGGCTCACTGAAGATAAAAAAGACGGAAGAAAACTCAGGGAAAGCACTTTCTGGTGCAACATATCAGGTGATTGCGAGCGGAGCAATTACAACGGTAAACGGAACAGTGCTGTTTCCGGATCAGGCGGTAGCAGCTGTGCTGAAAACGGATGAAAATGGAGAGGCGTTCAAAAACGGGCTGGAGTACGGAACGTATCTTGTGCGGGAAACGGCGGCTCCAAATGGATATGTGCTGGATCCGACGGAAAAGAAAATAACGATCGGGGAACAAAACGCACAGATCACACTGACGTTTACAAACTGGAAGAACCGTTTTGTTCTGCAGAAAGTAAGTCAGGGAGACGGAAAAGTGCTTCAGGGAGCAGCCTTTCATATCTGGACGAAAGATGGAAGTTTTGATGAGACAAAAAAGACGGATGCAAATGGAAAAATTGAGCTGACGGGACTTTTGGACGGTGTCTGGTACTATCAGGAGACAGCATCTCCGGAGGGCTATCTGCTGGACAGCACATGCCGGGAATTTGTGGTAGAAAACGGAAAAATTGACGGTAAATCGGAACTGTCGGTGGCGGTCGAAAATGATGGAACACATCTGACAATTGAAAAAATAGATGCAGAGAGCGGAAAACGAATTTCCGGCGCAAAGCTGGTATTAAAAGATATGGATGGAAACCGTGTGGACAGCTGGATTTCAGGAGGAAGCGGCCCGCATGAACTGGAAAAATTAAAGCCGGGTTCTTATGTCCTTGTGGAGGAGGCCGCGCCGGATGGATACCTTGCGGCAGAACCGGTTTCGTTTGTGCTGGAGGCAAAACAGGAAGTGCAGACCGTGACGATGAAGGATCTTGCATGTGAAACCTTGACGATTACAAAGAAGATTAAGGCGGATGAGATTACATGGGCGCATGGAAATCCAACGTTTCTGTTTTCCGTGAAGGGAAAGGATCTGTATGGAAAAGAACATACATACCAATGCTATCTTACGTTTACAAAAACACAGGTGGAGAAAACGACAGATCAGGACGGCTACACGGAACAGTCGGTACAGATCCGGGGAATTCCGGCAGGAAACGATTACCGGGTACAGGAGAAGAAGGTGCTGCGGTATTCGCTTATGCAGGTGACAGGTACGAAGAATGTTACCGTGAAAAAACTAGAAGAGCCGGCATATGGAAAAGATCCTGCGCGCGTCTTTTCGGTATCGGTAAATCTTTGCGGACATCCCAAAGAAAGTGAGGTTGTATTTGAAAATCAGAAATACCGCTGGGATGATTATGGACACAACAGTATTGTAAAAAACCGGATTCCGGTTGAATAACAAAACGGAAAAACATTCCACCATCGGTTCGGGTGGTGGAATGAAAACAAAATGGAGAGAGAAAAAATCAGCAGAAAAAGAAGAGGGATTGCAGTTCTGACATTGGCGGCGCTTTTTTTCTGGTATCTGCCGCAGATTCAGGTAAGCCGGCAGATTCGAAAAGAACAGGAAGAAGCGGTGGAGATGTATGTCAGAGAAGAAAAAGAAGAGAACAAAGAGGAAAACGAAAAAAGCGAAGAAGTGCAGGAGCAGGAACCGGGCAGTACAGATCAAAATCTGTTTCGGACAATTGATTTTACAGGACTTCGATCAAAAAATAGAGAAATCTGCGCGTGGCTCTGGATTCCGGGCTGCGCCTTAGATGTTCCGGTTGCGCACGGGCAGGATAACGCATATTATCTGACACACGATGCGTTTTGCAGGGAGCGGATTTACGGCAGTATTTTTGCACCGTGTGATACACCGGAGGATTTTTCTGAACGTCACACGATTTTATATGGGCATAATATGCGGGATGGAACGATGTTCGGAGGATTGAAAAAGTATCGTGAAGCGTCGTGGAAACAGGAATTTCCGTATCTGTACCTGTATTTGCCGGGTGAAGCATGGCAGTGCCGTATTTGGAGTGTGGAGGAGACGGATGCCAAAAGTGATGTTTACCGGCTGGGAGCATGGAGCGATGCGGACTGGAATGCATGGGTACAGGAAAGAAAAGAAAACAGCATTATCTTTGGCAGCGGTGAGGAAAAGGAAGTTCAAAAGATACTTACCCTTTCCACCTGCATTGGTGACGGCAGCAGTTCACGGAGACTGGCTGTACATGCGGCGGTGGAGATGATTTTTGCAACAAAATCTGGAAGGGAAGAGGGTTCTGTGCTAGAATAAGACAGAATCAAAAGACTTATGATACAGAGCAGGAAAAAGGATGGCGATAAGACATGAAAGAACTGTACACGGCAGCAGGAATTTTTGTGGTTCTGATACTGCTGGGAGTTTGGATGGTACAGAATAACAGAAATGAACAGGAAAAGAAGCTGGTACAACTGCGGAAGAAATGGGGAAAAAAGCAGGGGAAACGGACAGAACGGGAAAAGAAAGAAAAACTGGAAGCGTGTCTGAGACGAAAAGCAGGGGAAAACTTCTGCGTGGACGCGATTACCTGGAATGACCTGGATCTCGATGCGGTTTTTGACACAGTCGACCACACAGTGTCGGTGTGCGGGGAAGAATATCTGTACACGGCGCTTCGGATGCCGGTCACAACAACAGAAATCAGGGAAGAGCGGGAACGGCTGATGAAGCTTTTTGCAGAGAACCAAAAAGCCAGAGAAGCAGTGCAGAAAGCACTTCTTTTGATGGGAAAAGAAAAGATGAATCCGCCGACAGAAGAAATAGCCGTACTGATAGAGGCGGAGCCGGGAGAGAAGGGGAAATATCTTCTGATGGCCGGTATTGCTGTGCTTGGAATTGGACTGCTGTTTGTACTGCCTCCGCTGGGTGTGTCTGTTCTGTTTGCTTCTATGGTCGGCAACGGACTGATGCATGGAAGGGAGAGCAAAAAGCTGGAGAGTGCATTAAAAGCGTTTGGCTGTATCCTGCGGCTGCAGCGGACAGCCAGGGAACTTGGAAAAGAAAAAATTTCCGGACTGGAAATGTATCAGAAGCGTCTGGAAGAACAGGAAAAACAACTCCGTCCGATTACAAGAAAATGCAGAACACTTGTGAATACGAAAGAATCGCAGGGCGGTGCAGCAAACATGATTTTTGCATACTTTCACACGTTCTTTCTGCTGGATCTGATCGAGTATTCTTCGGTTGTTTCCAGAGTGAAATCGTATGAAAAAGCGATTCTGCAGATGGCAGAGGATCTTGGACTCCTGGACTTTGCACTGTCTGCAGCATCGTACCGGGAGAGCCTTTCGTATTACTGCCGGCCGGAATTCCTGGATGAGAAAAAGGCGGGCTGTCGGATCGATGTGGAGGAGCTTTATCATCCGCTTCTGACACATCCGGTGGCAAACAGTCTGTATGCGGAGGGCGGAATTCTGCTGACCGGCTCGAATGCGTCGGGAAAATCCACATTTATGAAAAACATGGCAGTGAATGCGATTCTGGCACAGGCACTGAACACGAGTCTTTCGAAGCGGTACCGCGGTGTTGTGTGCCGGATCATGACATCCATGGCACTCCGCGATAATCTGGCACAGGGAGAGAGTTACTTTGTTGTGGAAGTAAAATCTTTAAAACGGATTCTGGAGGCAAGCCGTGAAAAAACACCGCTTCTGTGCGTCATTGATGAGGTGCTGCGGGGAACAAACACGACGGAGCGGATTGCAGCGTCAGAGAGTGTGCTTGCTGCCCTGCGCCGTGCAAATGTGCTCTGTCTTGCAGCAACACATGATACTGAACTGACGTATCTGCTGGAAGATCTCTACACCAATTATCATTTTGAAGAGCAGATTACCGCGCAGAGTATTTCCTTCCCGTATCGCCTGGAACAGGGGCCGGCAAGAGGAAAGAATGCGATTGCACTGCTTGGAAATATGGGAATTGATGAAAAAATTGTGAAACAGGCAGAAAGAAGAGCTGCGGAGTTTGAAACAACAGGAAGCTGGGAAAAGAATAAGTTTCTGAGATAGAAAAACAGCCGGGAAAAATTGATCTTTTTTGAAAAAATATGCGAAAATGGTTCAGCATTTTTTCATTGTGTGTTATGATAAAATAGATCGCGTGATCCGGCAGAAAAACCGCCGGATCTGTTAAGGAGAAAAACATGAGCAGGACAGGCTTGGAAGATGCATATATTATGCGCGGCAGCAAGAAACTCCGCATGGGATATACGACGGGTTCCTGCGCTGCAGCGGCAGCGCGGGGAGCGGCGTTTATGCTGCTTTCCGGGAAAGAAATACAGGAAGTGAAAATCCATACGCCAAAGGGCATTGTTCTGAATCTGGAATTGCTGGATATCCGGAGAAGTGCCGAAAAAGTAAGCTGTGCCGTCCGAAAAGACGGCGGGGATGATCCGGATGTGACAGATAAAGCATTGATTTACGCGGAAGTGACGTTTGGAACAGAAGAGGGAATTGTAATCGATGGAGGATTCGGCGTCGGGCGTGTGACAAAGCCGGGGCTGGATCAGCCGGTCGGAAACGCGGCGATCAACCATGTACCGCGCCAGATGATCCGCGAGAATGTGGAGGAGATTCAGAAAAAACTCGATGATTTCCGCGCACTGCAGGTTATCATCTCCGTACCGGAAGGGGAAGAACTGGCAAAGCATACATTCAATCCGAGACTTGGCATCACCGGCGGCATTTCAATCCTTGGAACGAGCGGGATTGTAGTGCCGATGAGCGAGGAGGCGCTGATTTCCACGATCCGCGTCGAGATGGAAATGCGGAAAGCACAGGGTGACCGCGTCCTTCTGGTGACACCGGGAAATTACGGACAGGATTTCTTAAAAACGTATCCGTGGGTCCGTGCAGACCATTCCGTTAAGTGCAGTAATTACGTCGGAAAAACACTGGAATTTGCAGCTGAGCTCGGCTTTGACGCCATCCTTTTTGTGGCCCATCTTGGAAAATTTGTCAAGGTGTCCGGCGGAATTATGAATACCCATTCCCACGAGGCAGACTGCCGTGCGGAACTTCTTACGGCGCAGGCGGTGCGTGCAGGGGCGGATCTTGCACTGGCAAAAAAACTGCTGGAGACTGGAACGACGGAAGAAGCGGTGCAGATTTTAAAGGAAGCAGGATGCCTGAAAGAGACCATGGAAAAAGTGACAGAAAAAATTGCTTTTTACATGAATTACCATATTGAGGGCAGAGTGCAGACGGAGGCGATTGTTTTTTCAAGCAATGAGGGCCTGCTCGGGGAAACCCCGGGAGCGGGAGAACTTCTGGAGCGCCTGCGGGAGCAGGAAGAAAAAGAAAACAGAAAAGAGTAAAAACAAAATGACAGGAATTTTATTTGGAACAGGAATCGGACCGGGAGACCCGGAGCTTATGACGTTAAAGGCCGTCCGTCTGATCCGGGAAAATGATACGATTGCAGTACCAGGAGAGAAACCGGAAGAGAGCATTGCCTACCAGATTGCTGTTCAGGCAGTGCCGGAACTGGCAGAAAAAGAGCTTGTTGCTATTCCAATGCCGATGACAAAGAATGCCAAAGAACTGAAGGAAAATCACCGGCGCGGTGCAGAAAAAATAGAGGAGCTGCTGGATGCAGGAAAAAACGTAGTATTTCTGACACTCGGAGATCCAACCGTGTATTCTACCTACCTTTATGTACACAGACGGGTACTGGAAGACGGTTACGATGCGAGAATTGTAAGCGGTGTTACATCGTTCTGCGCGGCAGCAGCATCTCTTTCCGAGGGACTGGTGGAAAATTCCGAAGAACTGCATGTGATTCCGGCGTCTTATCAGATTGAAGATGCACTGGAACTTTCAGGAACAAAGGTTCTGATGAAAGCGGGTAAAAAGATGCCGGCTGTGAAACAGTTCCTGAAGGAAAAGAACTGCCGGGCGGTGATGGTAGAAAACTGCGGCATGGATACGGAACAGAAGTATTTCAGCGCGGAAGAAATCCCGGACCAGGCAAGTTACTATTCACTGATTATTGTAAAAGAAAAGAGGAAAAAATAGATGGTACATTTTATTGGAGCGGGCCCTGGAGCCCCGGATCTGATTACGGTAAGAGGACAGAAGCTGCTTGGTGAGGCGGACATTATCATTTATGCAGGTTCTCTTGTCAATCCGGCACTGCTGGATCTGAAAAAAGAGGGCTGTGTGGTATATAACAGTGCAACCATGACGCTGGAGCAGGTGATTGATGTTATGAAAGAGGCCGAAAGCAAAGGCCAGACTGTGGCAAGACTCCACACGGGAGATCCGTGCCTGTACGGTGCAATCCGCGAACAGATTGATGCGCTCGATGCCCTTGGAATCGCTCACGATGACTGTCCGGGTGTCAGCTCTTTCTGCGGAGCGGCTGCTGCCCTTGAAATGGAATATACGCTGCCGGATATCTCCCAGAGTGTTGTCATCACCAGAATGGCCGGAAGAACACCGGTTCCGGAGCGGGAGAGCATTGCGTCTTTTGCGGCACATCAGGCAACGATGGTTGTATTCTTAAGCACGGGACTCTTAGAGGAACTTTCCCGTGAGCTGATTGCAGGCGGCTATACGGCAGATACTCCGGCAGCGATCGTTTACAAAGCAACCTGGCCGGAGGAGAAGACGTTCGTCTGCACCGTTGGAACACTTGCCGAGACGGCGAAAAAGAACCAGATCACCAAGACAGCGCTGATGATCATCGGAAATGCCGTTTCCCAGGGAAATTACCGCAGAAGTGATCTGTACAATCCGGCGTTTACCACCGAATTCCGAGAGGCAGAAAAATAAGATGAAAATAGCCATAGCAAGTTTTACAAGAAACGGATGCGCCTGGAATCAAAAACTCTGTGCGGCACTGAAAAAACACAGCTGTGAAGGATATGCACTGGAAAAGTACGGGAAAGAAGCGGGAATTCCTGCGATTGCACCGTCGCTTCCTGCATGGACAGAGCGCATGTTTCAGAAAATGGATGCGATTTTGTTTATCGGGGCGTGCGGGATTGCGGTGCGCAGTATTGCACCGTACGTGAAAAGTAAAAAGACAGATCCGGCGGTTCTGTGTATGGATGAACAGGGAAAGTTTGTGATTTCATTACTTTCCGGCCATATCGGCGGAGCAAACGAGCTGACGGAAGAAGTTGCAGCTGTAACGGGTGCGGTTCCGGTCATTACAACGGCAACGGATGTCAATCACAAGTTTGCGGTCGATGTCTTTGCTGTAAAAAATCATTGTGAAATTTGTGAGATGGAGCTGGCAAAAGAGGCAGCGGCGCTTCTGGTGGACGGAAAAACGGTTGGATTCTGCAGCCGTTTTCCGGTGGAGGGAACAAAACCGGAGGAACTGATCCCGGAAGAGGCGGCAAAACCGTCGATGGGAATCTGCATTACCACATCGGAAGAGGATTCGCCATATGAGAGAACACTTCACCTGATCCCGAAGGTGATCACCGTCGGCATCGGCTGTAAGAAGAATACACCGGCCGGCCGGATTGAAGAAAAGGTTCTTGCGGCACTTGCGGCGGCCGGGATTTCTCCAAAAGCAGTTCGACAGGCGGCAAGTATTGATCTGAAAGCGCAGGAGCCGGGAATTCTGCAGCTGGTGGAAAAGTATGGCTGGCAGTACCGGACCTTTTCTGCAGAAGAACTGGAAACGGCGGAGGGGGAATTTACGCCGTCTCCGTTTGTGAGGAAGATTACAGGAATTGACAATGTCTGTGAGCGCAGCGCAGTTCTCGCCGGCGGCAGACTGATAAAGAAAAAAAAGGCAGCGGACGGTGTAACAGTTGCACTGGCTGCGGCGGACTGGAGGGCAGTATTTTGAGTACAATTTTTGTCGTGGGCATCGGCCCCGGAGCATATGAAAAAATGACGATCGAGGCGGCGGATGCGCTGCGGAACTGCGATGTGATCATCGGCTATACCGTCTATGTGGATCTGGTAAAAGAACATTTTGAAGGAAAAGAATTTCTGACGACGCCGATGCGGAAAGAGGTGGAGCGCTGCCGTCTAGCATTTGAAACTGCGGCAGAGGGAAAACAGGTTGCTATGATCTGCAGCGGAGATGCCGGCGTTTACGGTATGGCAGGTCTGATGTATGAGCTTTCGGAAGAATGGCCTGATATTGAAATTAAGGTAATTCCAGGCGTGACCGCCGCAACGGGAGGCGCTGCCGTTCTTGGTGCACCGTTGATCCACGATTTCGCCCTGATCAGCCTGAGCGATCTTCTGACACCGTGGGAGAAAATTGAAAAACGTCTTCTGCTGGCATCGGAAGCGGATTTTGTCATCTGTCTTTATAACCCGGGAAGCCATAAGAGAGCGGATTATCTGGAAAAAGCGTGTGATCTGATGCTTCGTTACAAAGCGCCGGAAACCGTCTGCGGAATCGTAAGCCAAATCGGAAGAGACGGGGAGACGAGCCGGACCATGACGCTTGCAGAACTTCGCAATACAAAAGTGGATATGTTTACGACGGTATTTATCGGAAACAGTCAGACAAAGGAAATCCGGGATCACATGGTAACGCCGAGGGGATATCGCTATGAATAAAGTAATCGTCTTTGCCGGAACGACGGAAGGCCGGGAAATCTGCAGTTTTCTGAAGAAATATGAGATTGCATCCCTTGCCTGTACGGCGACAGAATACGGCAAGTGCCGGATCGAGGAGGGCGGTGCCCTGACGGTTCGAAGCGGAAGACTGACAGAAGAAGAGATGGAACAGCTTTTTGGCGAAGAACAGCCGGAAATGGTTATCGATGCAACCCATCCGTATGCCGATCTTGTGTCGGAAAATATCCGGTCTGCATGTGAAAAAGCAGGAAAAACGTATCTTCGGCTGCTGCGGCCGTCGCTTGCGGCAGATCCATCCTGCGTCATGGTCGATACGACAGAAGAAGCGGTATCGTATCTGGCGGGCACAGAGGGAAAGATTCTGGTGACAACAGGAAGCAAGGAACTCGCAAAATTTGCAGAGCTTCCGGATTATAAAAACCGTGTGTATGCCCGGGTGCTGCCGTTGCCAGGCGTAATTGCATCCTGCGCGGAACTTGGATTTGATGCCGCACATACCATAGGCATGCAGGGACCGTTTTCTATGGACATGAACGTTGCAATGCTGCAGTCGTTCCATGCCGAATGGATGGTAACGAAGGAATCCGGAAGAAACGGCGGCTTTGAAGAAAAAATTGAGGCAGCAAAAAAGGCCGGTGTCCGTGTCGTTCTGATCGGCCGTCCGAAAGAGGAAGAAGGACTCTCGGAGGACGAGGTCAAGCGGTATCTCGTTGAAAAATTTGATCTGTCCGTGAAACGGGACGTCGTGATCGCCGGAATCGGACCTGGTGCAGAAGCACAGATGACGCTGGCGCTCGTAGACGCGTGTGAGCAGGCGGATGTGCTGATCGGTGCGGGACGCATGACAAAAGCAGTAGAAAAATATCAGAAGCCAATGCTTGCAGAATACAGCCCGGAAAAGATTTACGAGTATCTGAAGGCGCACCCGGAATATGAAAAGATTGTTCTTCTGCAGTCGGGTGATGTCGGCTTTTACAGCGGAGCAAAGAAACTTCAGGCCGTCCTTGCGGAAGATGCGGATTTTTCTGTCCGTGTAGAGCCGGGAATTTCTTCGCTGGTTTATTTCTGTGCCAAAATCGGAGTGTCCTGGGAGGATGCAGCATTTGTGAGCCTGCACGGACAGCACTGCAACTTTCTGGAGACGGTCCGCCGAAACCGGAAAACTCTGGCGATCGCCGGCGGAAAGGGCAGTGTCAGGGAAATCTGCCAGACGTTAAGTTCGTACGGCTGGGAGCAGATTGTGCTGCATGTGGGAACGGATCTGTCGTATCCGGAAGAACAGATTGTGACAGGAACCCCATTCGAACTTGCTAAAATGGAGTTTGCCCCGCTTGCGGTTCTTCTGTTTGAAAACCCGAATCCGGAACCGGAGTTTACAGCCGGCATGGCAGATGAAGTATTTCTGCGTGACAAAGTACCGATGACCAAGCGGGAAGTGCGCAATGCGTCTCTTTCTCATCTGCAGCTTTCTTTGAATTCTGTTGTCTATGATATTGGATCGGGCACAGGTTCTGTTTCGATTGAGATGGCGCTTCGTGCAGCACAGGGAAAGGTATATGCGATAGAAAAAAATCCGGCAGCCGTTGCACTTCTGCAGGAAAATAAAAAGAAATTTGCAGTGGATCATCTGGAAATTATTGAGGGAACTGCACCGGAAGCACTCGAAGCACTTCCGGTTCCGACGCATGCATTTATCGGCGGGTCTGCCGGAAACTTAAAAGAGATTCTGGAACTGCTCCTGCGGAAGAATCCGAACATCCGCGTGGTATTAAATACAGTAACCGTGGAAACATTAGCGGAGGCAGCATCGTGTTTCAAAAAACTTGCGTTTGAAGAGCCGGAAATCGTCTGCCTGCAGGCTTCCAATGCGAAAAAGGCCGGAAGAAGCCATCTGATGATTGCCCAGAATCCGGTTTATATCTTTACAGCCCAGGGAGGTGCCAAAGAATGAAAGCACCAAGAATCATGCTGGCAGCAGGAAGGAGCGGAAGCGGGAAAACGATGATCACCTGCGGACTGCTCCGTGCACTGCAGCAGATGGGAAAGCAGCCCGCAGCGTTTAAATGCGGCCCGGATTATATCGATCCGATGTTTCACGAACAGGTAATCGGCGCCCCGTCGTGTAATCTGGATCCATTTTTCACAGAGGAAGAAACAACACAGTATCTGTTCTGCAAACATGCAGCGGGTCATGACATTTCCGTATTGGAAGGCGTTATGGGGTATTACGACGGTCTTGGCGGAATTTCTACCAAAGGCAGCGCCTACGATCTCGCCGGTATGACAAAAACGCCGGTTCTTCTGGTTGTCGATGCCAAAGGCATGAGCGTTTCAGCGCTTGCCTTTATCAAGGGATACCTGCAGTACAAAGAGGACAGCCGGATCGCCGGTGTAATCTTTAACCGGATGTCAGAGATGCTGTACCGGGAGATCGCGCCGATGGCGGAAAAAGAACTTGGCATTTCCTGTGCCGGCTTTGTGCCGGAACTGAAGGAATGCCACTTAGAAAGCCGCCACCTCGGCCTTGTGATGCCGGATGAGGTGGAAAATCTGCAGGAGCAGGTCAATCTGCTTGCAGAAACACTGCAGAAGACACTGGATTTTGAAAAAATTCTTGCGATTGCAGAAGGGGCAGAAGAGCTCTCGGGAAAAATGCCGGAAGTCCTGCGTAAGGTGACAGAAAGCGAAGCAGCCGCCAAGGTGCGTGCTGCGAAGCCGATTCTTGCCGTTGCAAAGGATGAAGCATTCTGTTTCTTTTATCGGGATAATCTGGAGCTTCTCGCGTCACTTGGAGCCAAAATCGAATATTTTTCGCCGCTTTCCGATGCGGAGCCGCCAAAGAATACAGACGGATTTCTGTTCTGCGGCGGCTACCCGGAGCTGCACGCAGAAGAGCTTTCGGAAAACCAGACCATGAGAACGAAGATCCGCGATAACATCCGTCAGGGAATGCCGGTTCTTGCAGAATGCGGCGGTTATATGTACCTGTCAGAATCCATGGAGGATATGGATGGAAATGTGTATCCTATGGTACAGGCTGTTCCGGGAAATGTTTACCGGACAAAAAAGCTGGGAAGATTCGGCTATATCACCCTCACGCCAAACACGAAGGATACCTTTCGGAACGGCGGAAATCCGGTGCGCGGCCATGAGTTCCATTACTTTGACAGCACAGACTGCGGAAGTGCATGGCATGCGGCAAAACCGCTGCGGAAGCGGAACTGGGAATGCATTCATGCGACAAAACGGATGATGGCGGGATTCCCGCATCTTTACTATATGGCAAGTCCGCACCTCGCACTGGAATTTCTGGAGCAGTGTGTCTCTTACCGGAAAGAACAGGAGAAAACAAGATGAAAACAGCATTAGCAGCCCTGATTGTGGGCTATGGATTGGACCTGCTGCTTGGAGATCCCTCCTTTTTGTACCATCCGATCCGTGTGATCGGAAATCTCATTGCCCTGCTGGAAAAATGGCTGCGGAAGGTATTTCCGAAAACGCCAAATGGAGAGCTTGCCGGAGGAGTTTTTCTCGTGATCCTCGTCTGTCTGGCGGGATACGGTGTTCCGGCACTGTTGCTCTTTGCGGCATTTAAAATTCATCCGGTCATCGGCTTCCTTTTGGAGGTTCTCTGGTGCTGGCAGATTCCGGCAACGAAATGCCTGAAGGATGAGAGCATGAAGGTCTATCAGAAATTAAAAGAAAACGATCTTCCGGGGGCGCGCTATGCGGTTTCCATGATCGTAGGACGTGATACGGAAAATCTTTCGGAAACAGGAGTGACGAAAGCTGCCGTGGAAACGATCGCGGAGAATACGTCGGACGGTGTCATTGCACCGCTCCTCTTTCTTGCCCTCGGCGGACCGGCATTGGGCTTTCTGTATAAGTCCATCAATACCATGGATTCCATGGTGGGATACAAAAATGACAAATATCTGTATTTTGGACGGTGTGCGGCAAAGCTGGACGATGTCGTCAATTACATACCGGCGAGAATCAGCGCATGGCTGATGATTCTTGCGTCTGCATGCGAGCGCATGAACTGGAAAAATGCAGAAAAAATTTACAAACGCGACCGTTACTGCCACGCCAGCCCAAATTCTGCGCAGACAGAAGCAGTTATGGCAGGGGCGCTGGAAGTACAGCTTGCCGGAGATGCCGTGTATTTCGGCAAAGTCGTAAAGAAACCAACGATCGGCGATGACATCCGCCCGGTCGAGGCGGAAGATATCAAAAGAGCAAATCATCTGATGTATCTGACCTCGTTCCTCGGACTGGTGTTCTTTGCGGGAATCCGCGCGCTCTTTTTATTTCTGTAAAAAGAGAAGATAGAAACACAACGGAAAAGAGAAAGGAAGGCATATGGTATGAGACAAAATCCACATGGAGGAGACATTTACACGAAAAAATGCAGAGTCGATTTTTCTGTGAATGTCAATCCTCTTGGAGTTCCGGAAAGTGTGAAAGAGGCGGTGAGAAAGAGCGCGGAATCGGTGGAACAGTATCCTGACGCACTGTGCCGGGACCTGACCCGGGCACTGTCGGAAAAGGAGCAGCTTCCAGAAGAAAATATCCTGTTTGCAAACGGCGCCGCGGAGCTTATTTTTGCCCTGACACAGGCTCTCCGCCCGAAAAAAGCGCTGATTGCAGCGCCGGGATTTGCAGAGTATGAAGCAGCACTTTCAGCGGCAGGGTGTTTTATCCGTATGTATCCGCTGCAAAAGGAAAAAGGCTTTCTTTTACAGGACGATTTCTGCGATGATCTGACCGACGATCTGGATCTTGTTTTTTTATGTAATCCAAATAATCCAACCGGCCTTACGATTCCGCAGGAGCTTCTTTTAAAGATCCTGGATAACTGCCGGGAGCGTAACATCTATCTGGTGCTGGATGAGTGTTTCATAGAATTTCTGCCGGAGCCGGAAAAAGTGACGATGCAGGGAAAACTGGACGAATATCCGAATCTGCTGATTCTGCGTGCGTTCACAAAGATTTACGCAATGCCTGGCCTGCGTCTTGGCTATCTGCTCTGCAGCGACGAGGATCTGCTGGATCGGATCAGCCGCAGCATGCAGTCGTGGAATGTTTCGATTCCGGCGCAGATGGCAGGCCTTGCCGCCCTGAACGAGGATGCTTATGTCAAAGAAGCACGGGAACTGATCGGAAAAGAACGCGCCTGGATGAAAGCAGAACTGGAAAAAGCAGGTCTTACCGTATGGGATTCCTGTGCAAATTATCTGTTCTTTGAGGGACCGAAGGGACTTGCCGCACGGCTGGAAAAAGGCGGCATTCTGATCCGCGACTGTTCCAACTACCCGGGCCTTGCCGACGGATATTACCGTGCAGCCGTACGCACACATGAAGAAAACCAGATTCTGACAGAAGCCGTTTCACAGATTCTGCAGTGGTTTTAGGAGGAAAAACGATGGCGAAAGTAATTATGATACAGGGAACGATGTCAAATGCGGGAAAAAGTCTGCTTGCGGCGGGCTTATGCCGGGTTTTCCATCAGGACGGATACCGTGTGGCGCCGTTCAAATCACAGAATATGGCGCTGAATTCGTTTATTACGAGAGAAGGCCTTGAGATGGGACGTGCACAGGTCATGCAGGCGGAAGCGGCCGGGATCGAACCGTCCGTTTTGATGAACCCGATTCTGTTAAAGCCGACGAATGACACCGGTTCGCAGGTGATTGTAAACGGTGAGGTACTGGGAAACATGAGTGCGCGGGAATATTTTTCCCACAAAAAAGAGCTGATCCCGGACATCATGAAAGCGTACCATGCACTGGAAGAACAGTATGATATCATTGTGATCGAGGGAGCCGGAAGTCCGGCGGAGATCAACCTGAAAGCCGATGATATCGTCAATATGGGAATGGCAAAGCTTGTGGATGCACCGGTGCTCCTCGTCGGAGATATTGACCGCGGCGGCGTTTTTGCTCAGCTTTACGGTACCGTAGAGCTTTTAGAGCCGGATGAGCGCGACCGCATCAAGGGTCTGATTATCAACAAATTCCGCGGGGACAAAACCATCCTGGACCCGGGCGTTGTGATGCTGGAAGAAAAAACACACATCCCGGTGGTCGGCGTGGCGCCGTATCTCCACATCGAAGTGGAAGACGAGGACAGTCTGACCGAGCGATTCACCAGAAAAGAGGAGATCGGTCTCATTGACCTTGCGGTCATCCGTCTCCCGCGTATTTCAAACTTCACCGATTTCAACCCGTTCGAGCGGATCGAAGGCGTATCACTCCGCTACGTAAGCTCTGTCTCCGAACTGAAAAATCCGGATATGATTCTGCTTCCGGGAACGAAAAACACGATGGAGGATCTGCTCTGGATGCGTCAGAATGGTCTGGAAGCGGCCGTACTGAAGGCGGCTGCGGCCGGAAAAGTAATTTTCGGTGTCTGCGGCGGCTTCCAGATGCTCGGAGATACGCTGAGCGATCCGCTGCATGTCGAAGCCGGCGGAACGATCAAAGGAATGGGACTCCTGCCGATGGATACCGTATTTGCCGGTGAGAAGACGAGAACCCGCGCGGAGGGCGCTTTTGGAAAAACAGAAGGCGTTCTTGCCGGGATCGAGGGAACCCGGATTGAGGGCTATGAAATCCATATGGGAGAAACGGTGCGGAAAGAAGAAACAGAAGCATTCACGTTCATCGATGATCAGAACCGTGCTGATTCGGATAAGCTGGACGGTGCACAGAAAGGAAATGTGTACGGTACGTATGTGCACGGCATTTTCGACAAAGAAGAAGTTGCCGAACGGATCGTGGAAGCACTTGCAAAGAATAAGGGAATTGCCATGGAGCAGATTCACGGTGTCGATTACCAGACATTCAAAGAGACACAGTACGATATTCTCGCAGATGCGCTGCGCGAGCATCTCGACATGAAGAAGATTTATCAAATTCTGGAAGAAGGGGCATAAAGATGAAGATAGAACTGGAGCAGGTAAGCCCGCACGAGATTGAAAAGAGAAGCTTTGAAATTATCACGGAAGAATTAAACGGAAGAACGTTTCCAGAGGATCAGGAACTGGTTGTAAAGCGGTGTATCCACACAAGTGCGGATTTTGATTATGCGGATAATCTCTGCTTTTCGGAGCATGCGGTGGCAAAAGGCATCGAGGCGATCCGGGAGGGAGCCTGCATTGTGACGGATACGCAGATGGCAAGATCCGGCATCAACAAAAAGGTGCTTGCGCGCCACGGCGGTGAAGCGCTCTGCTTTATGTCAGACGAAGATGTTGCGGCAAGAGCAAAAGAAACCGGAAGCACCCGCGCGGCAGCCTGCATGGAAAAAGCAGCGGAGCTGGATAAAAAGCTGATTATTGCGGTTGGAAATGCGCCGACGGCACTGGTCCGCCTCTATGAACTGATCGGGGAAGGAAAAATAAAACCGGCGCTGATCATCGGAGTTCCGGTCGGCTTTGTCAATGTGGTACAGTCCAAAGAACTGATTATGCAGACCAATATCCCGTATATCGTGGCACGCGGACGAAAAGGCGGCAGCAATATCGCGGCGTGCATCTGCAACGCACTCCTGTATATGATGGATCAGGACCGCGGATATTAAAAATAGATGAAAAAACGGAAAGCAGAAGTCTTGACAGATTTCGAATCACCGTTTATACTATGGAACATGGAAAAAGGCTTGGAAGGGAACAAGTAGACGTACAAAAACGCGGACAGAAAGTAGCCGGCAGATGAGAGGCGCATGCAGGTTCTGTACGATTCGAATACATCCCGGAGTTGCGCACCGAATAAAACGGGCGGCAGAAGAACTATGATGCACGTTTTTAGTAGGCTGCGACGTAAGAGACGAACGTTACAGCGTCAGGGTATTCAGAGGTTTTGGATACCGACAAAGGCAGCTGCCGTGAGACAGCTGTGAAGTAAGGTGGTAACACGGGAGATACGGGCTCTCGTCCTTTGAATCGGAAAGGACGGGAGTCTTTTTGTATAAAAAACTTTGGTCCCAGACGGTAACACATACCCGAAAGTCAACCGAAAAAAGGAGAAAAACAAAATGCAGATTTATGACGAACTGATCGCCAGAGGCCTTCTGGCACAGGTAACCGACGAAGATGAAATCAGAGACCTGGTAAACAATGGAAAAGCAACGTTCTATATCGGATTCGACTGCACCGCAGACAGTCTGACCGCAGGTCACTTCATGGCACTGACCCTGATGAAACGGATGCAGATGGCAGGAAACAAACCGATCGCCCTGATCGGCGGCGGCACCACCATGATCGGTGACCCGTCTGGAAGAACCGATATGAGAAAAATGCTGACCCGCGAGGAGATCGACCACAACGCAGAGTGCTTCAAACGTCAGATGGAGCGTTTCATCGAGTTCGGCGAGGGAAAAGCTATGATGCTCAACAACGCAGACTGGCTGCTGAACCTGAACTATGTAGAACTGCTCCGTGAGGTAGGTGCATGCTTCAGCGTCAACAACATGCTCCGTGCAGAGTGCTACAAACAGCGTATGGAAAAAGGTCTTTCCTTCCTGGAGTTCAACTATATGATTATGCAGAGCTACGACTTCTATCACATGTTCCAGAAATACGGCTGCAATATGCAGTTCGGCGGCGATGACCAGTGGTCCAACATGCTGGGAGGAACCGAACTGATCCGCCGTAAACTTGGAAAAGATGCCTATGCAATGACCATCACCCTTCTGACCGACTCTCAGGGCAAGAAGATGGGTAAAACCGCAGGAAACGCTGTATGGCTTGACCCGAACAAGACCAGCCCGTTCGATTTCTACCAGTACTGGAGAAACGTGGACGATGCCGATGTCTTAAAATGTATCCGTATGCTGACCTTCCTGCCGCTGGAGCAGATCGACGAGATGGATTCCTGGGAAGGAAGCAAGCTGAACGAGGCAAAAGAGATCCTGGCCTATGAGCTGACCTCCATGGTACACGGCGAGGAAGAAGCAAAGAAAGCGCAGGAAGGCGCACGTGCCGTATTCTCTACCGGAAGCTCCGAGCATATGCCGACCAGTGAACTTTCTGCAGAGGATTTCACGGACGATAAAATCGATATCGTAACCCTTCTTGTCAAAGCAGAGCTTGCAAAGACCAGAAACGAAGGACGCCGTGCCGTAGAGCAGGGCGGTGTATCCGTAGACGGTGAGAAAATCACAGATCCGAAATATGCCGTAGAAAAAGCAGCCTTCGGCGAGGACGGTATCGTTCTGAAAAAAGGAAAGAAGAATTTCAAAAAAATTTGCGTTAAATAATTAAGTGTGCTATTATAAAAGAATGGATTCCCGGAAGAAATTCCGGGACACACTGAATTATTTGGAGGACAAACAGTCATGGAAAAATATGGCGTAAACGAATTACGAAAGATGTTTCTTGAGTTCTTCGAGAGCAAAGGACATCTTGCTATGAAGAGTTTTTCGTTGATTCCACACAACGATAAAAGTCTTTTACTGATCAACTCCGGTATGGCTCCGCTGAAACCTTACTTCACAGGCGCAGAGATTCCGCCGAGAAGAAGAGTAACAACATGCCAGAAATGTATCCGTACCGGCGATATTGAAAATGTAGGAAAAACAGCCCGTCACGGCACCTTCTTTGAGATGCTCGGAAACTTTTCCTTCGGTGATTATTTCAAACACGAAGCAATCGCATGGTCCTGGGAGTTTTTAACACAGGTAGTAGGGCTCGATCCGAATCGTCTGTACCCATCCATCTATCAGGACGATGATGAAGCATTTGATATCTGGAACAAAGAGATCGGCATCCCGGCAGACCGTATTTTCCGTTTTGGAAAAGAGGACAACTTCTGGGAGCATGGCGCAGGTCCGTGCGGTCCGTGTTCTGAGATTTATTATGACCGCGGAGAAAAATACGGCTGCGGCAAACCGGGATGTACCGTTGGCTGCGAGTGTGACCGTTACATGGAAGTATGGAACAACGTATTCAGCCAGTTCAACAACGACGGCGAGGGCCACTACACCGACCTGATCCAGAAGAACATTGATACCGGTATGGGACTTGAGCGTCTGGCCGTTGTCGTACAGGATGTAGATTCCATCTTCGATGTCGACACCATTCAGGCACTCCGCAACAAAGTATGCGAAATCTCCGGAAAAGAGTATGATAAAGATCATGAGACCGATGTTTCCATCCGCCTTATCACAGACCATATCCGTTCCGCAACATTCATGATTTCCGATGGAATCATGCCGACCAACGAAGGAAGAGGCTACGTACTGCGCCGTCTGATCCGCCGTGCAGCACGTCATGGCCGTCTGCTTGGCATTGACGGACTGTTCCTTGCCCGCCTTTCCGCAAGCGTAATCGAAGGCTCCAAAGACGGATATCCGGAACTTGAAGAGAAAAAAGATTTCATCTTCAACGTTCTGAACAACGAGGAGACCCAGTTCAACAAAACCATCGACCAGGGACTTCATATCCTCTCCGAGCTCGAAGAAAAAATGCAGAGCGAAGGCAAAAAAGTTCTGGACGGACAGGATGCATTCAAACTGTACGATACCTACGGATTCCCGCTGGATCTGACCAAAGAGATCCTCGAGGAGAAGGGCTACGGCATCGACGAGGACGGTTTCCATGCAGCAATGGAAGAGCAGAGAGAGCGTGCAAGATCGAGCCGTGAAGTAACAAACTACATGGGTGCTGATGCAACCGTTTACGATGAGATCGACCCGTCCGTAACAACTGAGTTTACCGGATACGATCATCTGGAGGATACCTCCAAAGTAACCGTTCTGACGACAGAGACTGAGATTGCAGAATCTCTGATGGAAGGCCAGAAGGGAACCATTTTCGTAGAGAAAACTCCGTTCTACGCTACCATGGGCGGTCAGGAAGGCGACTGCGGTATCATCAAAGGAGCAAATGGTGTATTCGAAGTAGAAGATACCATCAAACTCCGCGGCGGAAAATACGGCCACGTCGGTGTCATGAAATCCGGTATGATTTCAAACGGCGAGGAAGTTACACTTCAGGTCAACGAAGAGGCAAGAAAAAATATCGAGAAGAACCACAGCGCAACACACCTTCTGCAGAAGGCATTAAAGACTGTTCTCGGTGCACACGTAGAGCAGAAAGGTTCTCTCGTAACCCCGACCAGACTCCGTTTCGACTTTGCCCACTTCCAGGCTATGACACCGGAAGAACTGGAAAAAGTTGAGAATCTGGTAAATGAAAAGATTCAGGAGCAGATCCCGGTTGTAACCGACATCATGGATACTGAGGAAGCAAAGAAATCCGGCGCGATGGCTCTGTTCGGTGAGAAATACGGCGACAAAGTACGTGTCGTTTCCATGGGAGACTTCTCCAAAGAGCTCTGCGGTGGTACCCATGTAAAGAATACCGCTGAAATCGGACTGTTCAAACTTGTTTCTGAGGCAGGCGTTGCAGCAGGTGTCCGCAGAATCGAAGCTCTGACCGGACCGTCTGTTACTGCATACTATAAAGCACAGGAAGAGAAAATACATGAGGCAGCAGCTCTCTTAAAGACAACACCGGCGGATCTCCTCGAGAAGATCGCTCATCTGCAGGCAGAGGCAAAAGCACTCCAGGCAGAGAATGAGTCCTTAAAGAGCAAACTGGCAAAAGAAGCGCTCGGCGATGTTATGGATAAAGTAACCGAAGTCAAAGGTGTAAAACTTCTCGCTGCATCCGTACCGGATGTCGATATGAACGGACTGCGTGACCTTGGCGACCAGCTGAAAGAAAAACTGGGAAGCGGCGTTGTTGTTCTGGCATCTGCAAAGGACGGTAAAGTAAGCCTTCTTGCCATGGTAACCGATGATGCGATGAAGAAAGGTGCACATGCCGGAAAACTGATCAAAGAAGTGGCAGCCGTTGTCGGCGGCGGCGGCGGTGGACGTCCGAACATGGCACAGGCCGGCGGAAAGAATCCGGAGAAGATCGACGAAGCAGTTGCAAAAGCTGCTGAGGTACTGGAAGGCCAGATCGCATAACAATAAGCAGGAAAAACAGCACAAAATCCTGCCGCCTGCAGGGCAGAAAAAGGAGCCAGGCAGGCGGCAGGGAAAAATTTTGCAAAAAAATGAAAAAACTTGTTGACGTACGAGATTTTTCTGGTATAATAAGAACAGTGCAAAAAATACCCATACAGTTGTATTATGCACAATCTACAACTGGAGGGAGGTTAGGTGTGAGACTATGTCAAATGTAATCGTTAAAGAAAACGAAACGTTGGACAGCGCTTTACGCAGATTTAAGCGTAGCTGTGCAAAAGCTGGCATTCAGCAGGAGATTCGTAAAAGAGAGCATTACGAGAAACCAAGTGTTCGTCGTAAAAAGAAATCTGAAGCTGCCAGAAAACGTAAGTATAATTAATGTGCAAAAAATCCCCGGCGATCTGTTTTGCCGGGGATTTTTATACTTGTAACTTAAAGTCGCAGGTTTTGACAAAACAGCAAGGCGGTGACAAATGAGAATTTTGTACAAAATAGCAAACAAGCTGTTTCGTATCGTGAAAAAGATTCTGAAGCTGCTTACCAGCCGTATGGTCATTATCGGTGTTGCACTTCTTCTGGAATTTTGCTGGCTGGCCGGAATTGTGATGCAGCTCAATGAAAAATCTGTCTACATCAACTATGCGGTCACGATCCTTTCCCTGATTGCAGTGCTTTCGATTATCAATAATCCGAAAATGAATCCCGGCTACAAACTGATGTGGGCAGTCTGTATCCTGGCGCTTCCGGTAACCGGAATCTGCCTGTACGGCATTCTCGGCCATTCCAGTGTGGCAAGAAAATTCCGTACACATTACGATACAGTTCTGCTTTCGCAGGGAGGCGTTCTTGGAGAGGAAGAAGAGACGCGTAAAAAGCTCGAGGAAGAAAATATCCTGGCAGCGGGGCAGTCTTCCTATCTGACCAATTATGCGCATTATCCTGTTTATGAAAATACAGAAACAGAGTATTACCCGCTGGGAGATGTATGGTTTGAGCACTTTATTGAGGAACTCAAAAAGGCAGAACACTACATTTTTATGGAATATTTCATCATCAGCGAGGGGTATCTGTGGGATACGGTGCTGGAGATTCTGAAGGAAAAAGCGGCCGCCGGTGTGGATGTGCGGCTGATTTACGATGATTTCGGCTGCGTGACGACACTGCCGTATCAGTATTATAAATCGCTGCAGCAGATGGGCATCAAGTGTGCGGCGTTCAATCAGTTCCGACCGGTGCTGAATGTCATTTTAAATAACCGTGACCACCGGAAAATTGCCGTGATCGACGGTCATACGGCTTTCACGGGCGGCATTAATCTTGCGGACGAATACATTAACCGCAAGGAGCGGTTCGGCCACTGGAAGGATTCCGGAATCTGTCTGCATGGTGAGGCGGTATGGAGTTTTACGGTGATGTTTCTGCAGATGTGGAGCACAATCACCGGTATGGAATGCGATTTCGAATCATACCGGCCGGAAATCTATCACAAGGAAGCGTTTAAAAAAGACGGTTTTGTGCAGCCGTACGGCGATTCCCCGCTGGATGGAGAGACAGTAGGCGAGCATGTTTATCTGAACATTATTTCACAGGCGAAAAAATATCTTTATATTTTTACCCCGTATCTGATTCCGGACAACGAGACGCTGACCGCTCTCTGCATGGCGGCAAAGCGCGGAGTCGATGTGCGGATTGTAACGCCGGGCATCCCGGATAAGAAGATTGTCTATATTCTGACGCAGGCCAATTACGAGATCCTGCTGGAATCCGGCGTTCAGATTTACCAGTATACGCCAGGCTTTATCCATTCCAAGAGCTTTGTCTGTGATGATGAAGTTGCGACGGTCGGAACGATCAACATGGATTACCGGAGCATGTACCTGCATTTTGAGTGCGGTGTCTGGATGTACGGCAGCAGTGCGGTTGCCCAGGTAAAAGAGGATGCGCTGATCACGTTTGAACAGTGTGAGCAGATCAATATGGACTACTGCCGAAAGAAAAATTTTGCAGTCCGTGCACTCCGCGGTGCGCTGAAGTTTCTGGCACCGTTGCTGTAAACGGAACAGACAGCATAGTTCTGCGGTCGTCTGCATAGCCTGTAGGGAAGAAAGAGCAGATGTTTCGGGGGAATATGAAGAGAAGAACACGAAATATCGTCTGGAGCCTGCTGATGATCCTGGCGCTTCTTGCAGCGCCCTTGAAAGTGATTGCGGCAGAGCAGAATGGAGAATCTTCCGACAAGCAGCAGAACGAAACAACGGAACAGAAAACAGAAGAGACGGAGGAGACAGCACCGGAGATGACAACGGACCTTGGGCTGGCTTCGCCGTCTGTTCTTTTGATGGAGGCACAGACCGGAACTGTTCTGTACGAGAAAAATGCGTCGGAACAGCGAAGCCCGGCGAGCATCACAAAAATCATGACGCTGCTGCTGATTTTTGAAGAGCTCGAAAAAGGGACGCTCCAGCTGACCGACGAAGTGACGACGAGTGCGCACGCCAGAAGTATGGGCGGGTCCCAGGTTTTTCTGGAAGAGGGCGAAAAGCAGACCGTTGAGACGATGATCAAGTGTATTGTCGTTGCTTCGGGAAACGATGCATCTGTAGCGATGGCAGAGCATATTGCGGGGACAGAAAGCGAGTTCGTCAGCCGGATGAACCAGAAAGCAAAAGAACTCGGCATGAACGACACGAAGTTTGAGGACTGCTGCGGCCTCACGGATTCCGACGGCCATTACACGACAGCGGCAGATGTGGCGAAAATGTCTCGGGAGCTGATCGAGCGCTTTCCGCAGATCCTGAACTATTCCTCTATCTGGATGGAAGAGATTACGCATGTCACACAGAAGGGAAGCAAACCATTCACCCTCACCAATACAAATAAGCTGATCCGCGGCTATGAGGGCTGTGTGGGACTGAAAACAGGAAGCACCTCGAAGGCGAAGTACTGCGTCTCGGCAGTGGCGAAGAAAAATGATCTGACGATGCTGGCAGTCGTGATGGGAGCACCGGACTACAAGGTGCGGTTTGCAGATGCAGCGTCACTGTTCCAGTATGGGTTTTCGTCCTGCAGCATCTACATAGACCGGGAACGCGATCTCCTGCCGGAACTTTCGGTTGTTTACGGAAAGCAGGATACGGCAGAACTGGAATATGCGGAAGAATTCCGCTATCTTACGACGGGCGGGACGGTGATTGGTGAAGTGGAAAAAACGATGGAACTGCCGGAAGAGGTGCAGGCCCCTATCCAGAAAGGCGAGTGTGCCGGAAGAGTTGTTTACAAAGCAGACGGTGAGGAACTTGGTTCCGTTGCGATTTTATATGGAGCAGACGTGGCAAGAGCCGGCATGTGGGATCTGTTCGGATGTACGATGAAACAATATTTTCTTGGGACGGCATAAAGCCGGAGTATCATGCGCGAAAAGGAGAAAAACATGGCAAAGAAAAATTACTATGCGGTAAAACAGGGAAAGGTTCCGGGCATCTACCGGACATGGGATGCGTGCAAAGCGCAGGTACACGGTTATCCTGGCGCAATTTACAAGGGATTTGAGCGTCTGGAGGAGGCAGAGGCCTTTCTGGGCGGCGGTAAAATGCCGGAACCATTGCTGCGGGAAACAAAAGGAACGTATTTCGCTGCCCCGGAACGAAAGGCAGTACAGAGCACGGCAGCACCCGATCCTTCTTCTTGGGACTGGGAACACCTGATTCTGGCGGAAAAACCATGCGAAGACCCGGAATACGCCGGTGTCGGCAGGAGCGCCGTCGCATACGTGGATGGAAGCTATCAGCATGCGCTCGGAAAGTTCTCCTGCGGTGTGGTCCTCTTCCTGGACGGAAAAGAGTTGAATCTTGCAGAAGAATACAGCGACCCGGATCTCGTCTCCATGCGGAATGTGGCAGGCGAGATCAAGGGCGCAGAGCTGGCCATGGCTTACTGCCTGACACATGATATTCCGGAGCTGGCCATCTATCACGATTACCAGGGAATCGCAAGCTGGTGTACGAGAGAATGGCAGGCGAAAAAACAGGGAACCATCGATTACCGGAATTTTTACGATCTGGCATCGGCCAAAGTTGCGATCCGCTTCTGCAAAGTAAAGGGCCACACCGGCGTCACCTACAACGAAAAAGCCGATCAGCTGGCAAAACAGGCACTGGGCTTATAAACAGCAGGGAAAACGGGTTGTCATACACCGAAAAATCAAGTATAATGAACGATATGAGAAAATTTACAACGACCTATTACAAACTTTCGTCAAACGGAAAATTTCCGGAAGGAAACGGTTTTCGTCTGGCGTTTATCAGTGATCTTCACAATATGGAGTTTGGCCCGGACAACACGGTGTTAAAGGCAGTCATCGATGAGGCGGCTCCGGATCTTGTCATCATCGGCGGGGACCAGATTGTGGCAAAGCCGGGGGAGAACCTCGACCCGGGTCTGAGTTTCGCGGAACGTCTTGCGGAGGAATACCAGGTAATCTATGGCTGCGGAAACCACGAATACCGTCTGAAGCTGTATCCGGAACAGTACGGTGATCTGTATGAAAAGCTCCGGGAGCGCCTGAAAAAGGCAGGAATCTGCTATCTGGAAAATGAGACGGCGGATCTTACCATCAGCGGCTGTCCGGTCCGGATCTACGGCTATGCCATGGACCGCACCTATTACAACCGCTTTTACCGCGGACCGCTGCCGGTTTCGGAACTGACGGACAACCTTGGAAAACCGGATCCGGCGCACTACGGCATTCTGCTGGCGCATCACCCTGCCTACCGCAGCTCCTATGCATCATATGGAGTCGATCTGACGCTTTCCGGCCATTATCACGGCGGCGTGGTGGGCCTTGGCGCGCACCGGGGGCTTGTGACGCCGGATTTCCGCCTTTTTTCGAAAAACTGCCGCGGGCTGTTCCTGACGGGCGGCACCTGCCAGATCATCAGTGCAGGAACGGGCGAACACACCATTCCGGTCCGCATCTGGAACAGAAGAGAATTGATTATTACAGATATCGGGAAACCGTAAGGGAGAACAGAGCACATGGCGATACCAGTAAAGCTTCCGGTGTTTGAAGGACCGCTGGACCTTCTTCTTCACCTGATCGATAAAAACAAAATAGATATTTACGATATCCCCATTGTAGAGATTACGGACCAGTATCTGGAATACATTCATCATATGGAGCGGGAAGACCTCGACATCATGAGCGAGTTCATGGTCATGGCGGCGACGCTTCTGGATATCAAATGCCGCATGCTGCTTCCGAAAGAAGTGAATGAGGAAGGCGAGGAAGAGGACCCGAGAGCCGAGCTGGTGCAGCAGCTTTTAGAGTACAAAATGTACAAGTACATGTCGTACGAGCTGCGTGACCGCATGAACGAGGCGAGCCGTTCCGTGTACAAGGAACCGACGCTTCCAAGAGAAGTGCTGGAGTACAGGACGCCGGTCGACACCTCCGAGCTCCTCTCGCAGATTTCTCTCGCGAAGCTCCATACGATCTATAAAATGATTTTAAAGCGCCAGGAGGACAAGATCGACCCGATCCGAAGCAAGTTCGGAAAGATCGAAAAAGAAGAGGTCAGCCTGCCGGACAAGATGACGTATGTCGAGCAGTTTGCTGTTAAAAAACGCCGCTTCAGCTTCCGCGACCTTTTGGAATCCCAGCCGGGCAAGGTGCATGTGATTGTCACCTTCCTTGCAATCCTGGAGCTGATGAAAACCGGCAAAATCCGGATCAGCCAGGAGGAGCTTTTCGGGGATATCCTGATTGAATCCCTGGAGGATGAAGACACCGTAGTTGTGCCGTATACAGACGAGACAGACAGTGAGGACAAGACAGATGGAAGAACAGAACAGGAATAAAGAAACTGCCCCGGGTGAGGCAAGACGCCCCTCTTCGGTCGAGGAGGCGGAAGCAGCCATCGAGGCAGTCCTTTTTGCGATGGGAGATTCCGTGGAGCTGGGAAGGATTGCAAAAGCGATCGGCCATGACACGGAGACGACCCGCAGGATTCTGAACCATATGATGGAAAAATATAATACGAAAGACCGCGGCATCCATATCGTGGAGCTTGAAAATGCGTATCAGATGTGCACGAAACAGGAATATTATGATTATCTTGTCAACATCGCCATGCAGCCGAAGAAGGCGGTTCTGACCGACGTCATGATGGAGACCCTCTCGATCATTGCCTACAAGCAGCCGGTCACGAAGCAGGAGATCGACAAGATCCGCGGCGTCAAGAGCGATCACGCGGTCAACAAACTGGTGGAGTACAATCTGGTGCAGGAGCTTGGCCGCCTCGACGCGCCGGGCCGCCCGATTGTGTTCGGCACGACCGAAGAATTCCTGCGGAACTTCGGCGTCGATTCCACCGACAATCTGCCGGAGATCAGTCCGGTCAAGATGGAGGACTTCCGCGCAGAAGTGGAAGAGGAAATGCAGATCAAGCTGGATGTCTGATCCGGCAGGAGAAAAAAGAAGGGAGATACCGATATGCCTACTACGTACGCACACGACAGGTTCGGAAGAGAAGTCTATGAACAGCTTCCGGCAAATTTGAAAAAGATCATTCGAGAAAACAAAAAATTGTATCTGATCGGACTGCACGGGCCGGATATCTTCTTTTATTACCATCCGTTCTCGAAAAACCGTGTGTCTGATTACGGAACGTTTCTGCATGAACAGACGGCTTCCGTTCTGTTCGATGATGAGGTGAAAAAGTATCAGCAGAGCCCGTCAGAGGCGATGGAAGCGTATCTGTTAGGCTTTGCCTGCCATTACCTTCTCGATTCGACGTGTCATCCGTATATCGGGAAATTTGTGGATCACACTGGAATTTCCCATACAAAGATTGAGACGAGCCTTGACCAGTACTTCATGCTGGAGGACGGCCTCGATCCGCTCGTATACCGTCCGGCATCGCCGATCTGCCCGCACACCGACGGCAACAAGGTCATCCACCGCTGTTTTCCGGAAATCGGGGAAACAGAAATTGTCGAATGCCTGAAGGGCATGAAGCTCTGGACGAGAATCACGATCTGCCGCAGCAGTGCGGTAAGAAGCCTTCTTCTTGGAGCGATGAAACTGGTCGGCTGCTATGATTCGATGGGCGGCCGTGTGATGCCTGGAAGGCCTCAGAAGGAATGCGAAGCGGGCACACGGAATCTTGTCCACCTGTACGAAAGAGCGCTTGCAGAGGCGCCGCAGGAGCTTGTAAAGCTGGATGAAGTGCTCCATGGAAACGGAACGCTTTCCCCGCGCTTTGACCACAATTTTGATTAAAACAGACTTTTGAGAGCAACAGTAAGAATAGAAAAATCCCGGCAGGAATCTTTCCTAAGAATTCCTGACCGGGATCTTTTTTTGTCCGAAAGCAGATCTTTAATTTGATTTTACTTCACGCCACAGCTGGTTGTAAACCTCATCGGCATCATCGCCAAGATACGTAAAGGTTTCGCACCGTGCAAGCGTTTCCTCATCCGGGAAGGCGATTTCACTGTTTCGGATATCGTCATCCTCAATCAGTTCACGCGCCGCATCATTCGGCGTAGAGTAGGTAATATACTCAAAGTTTTTCAGTGCGATGTCCGGCCGGCAGAGGAAATTCAGGAATTTCTCTGCGTTCTCGACATGCTGCGCATCTTTTGGAATGCACCAGGAATCGATCCAGACGTTGGAGCCTTCTTTTGGAACAACGTATTCCAGATCCGGGTTTTCACGCTTCGTGTAGATAGCTTCACCGGAGTAAATAACGCCGATAGCCGCCTCATTTCCGATCATCTTGTCACGCACCTGATCCACAACGTACGCCTGCACGAGAGGTTTCTGTGTCACAAGCAGATCCTTCGCCTCCGTCAGCTCCTTGATATTGGTGGAGTTTAAGGAGTATCCCAGATCCTTTAAAGCAACAGCAAACGCATCGCGCACGCTGTCCTGCATCAGAATGCTGTCGCGGTAATTGGTATCCCACAGAACAGACCAGGAGTCGATCGGCTCGCTTACCATTTTTTTGTTGTACAGAATACCAACTGTTCCCCAGCAGTACGGGATCGAGTAGAGATTGCCCGGGTCGAACTGCTCGGAAGTCTCGTAGTACATATCTCCAATGTTGGAAGCGTTCGGAATATGGTCAAAGTTGATCGGCTGCAGCAGATCGTTCTGGATCATCTTCTGAATCATATAGTCGGACGGGCAGACAAGATCGTAGGAAATCGCACCGGATTTGATCTTCGGATACATGATTTCGTTCGTCTCATACTCCTCGTAAACAACGTGGATACCGGTTTCTTCCTCAAAGATATCGATGACATCAGAATCCATATATTCGCCCCAGTTGTACACAATCAGCTGCTGGGAGCCGCCGGCTGAAGCATTCTGGCTTCCGTAGTAAATACCGCCGCCGCCGATGACAAGCACCATGGCGATCGGAAGAATCCGGCGGAAGACCACACGTTTCGTGATGCGGAAACGGATGCCCTTCTTCGCCATAGCCTCGCGCTCTTTTGCCTCCTCTTTTTCTTCCTTCGGAGAAGGATTCACATTCACAAGGAGCAGCAGAAGCAGTACGGTAACAAAAAGAATCGTGGAGAGCGAGTACATCTCCGGCTTGATTCCCTTGCGGACTTCGGCATAAATCTTTGTGGAGAGCGTATCAACGCCCGGTCCCTTGGTGAAGTAGGTGATAACGAAATCATCGAGGGACATCGTAAAGGAGAGCAGAAAGCCCGAAACAACGCCTGGCATGATGTCCGGGAAGATAACTTTCCAGAATGCATACAGCGGAGAGGCACCAAGATCGAGAGCTGCCTCGTACGTCGATTTGTTCGTCTGCTTTAATTTCGGCATAACGCTCAAGATAACGTAAGGAACATTGAACGTAATATGTGCCATCAGAATGGTACCGAATCCAAGCTGAATGCGGCAGATGATAAAGAGCAGCATCAACGAGATACCCATGACGATCTCACCGTTCAGCATCGGAATATTGGTGATGCCCATGAAAACCGTCCGGCTCTTTTTCGACATGCTGTTGATGCCGATGCACGCAAGCGTTCCCAGCACAGTCGCAATCGCAGAGGCAAGAAGCGCGATGATCAGTGTCGTATACAGCGCATTCATGATCTCTGTATTGGCAAACAGTGAGCGGTACCAGTGCAGGGTAAAGCCGCCCCATTTGGCACGCGTTTTTGAATCATTAAAGGAGAGCACCACAAGGGTGACAATCGGCGCATACAGAAGAATAAAAATGAGTGCCATGTAAATTTTTTCCAGTTTCTTTCTCAAAATGCCGTTCCCTCCCCGTCTTTATCGTATTTGTTCATCAGAACCATCGACAGGATGATGAAGATCATCAGGACTGTGGAGAGTGCACTTCCGGCATTCCAGTTGTTGGTCTGTTTGAACTCCTGCTCGATGACGTTTCCGATCAGAAGGATCTTGCTTCCGCCGAGCAGGTCGGAAATAACAAAGGTTGTAAGCGCCGGGATGAATACCATGGTAATACCGCTTACGATACCCGGCGTGGTGAGCGGCAGCGTTACTTTCAGAAACGTCTGCACACTGTTTGCTCCGAGGTCCCTTGCTGCGTTGATGACATCACGGTCGATCTTAATCAGAACATTGTAGATCGGCAGAACCATAAACGGCAGGAAGTTGTACACCATACCGAGAATGATCGCTCCCGGTGTATTGATGATAGAAATGCCGGGCAGATGGAAAAACGCGAGGATGCTGTTGATGACGCCGTTTTTCTCAAGCAGTGTCTGCCATGCAAGCGTACGGAGCAGAAAATTCATCCACATCGGGAGAATGAAGATCAGCACAATAAAGCTGGTCTGATTGACATTCCGGTTTGCCAGAATCATGGCAAGCGGATAGGCAAGCAAAAGACAGAGCGCGGTGCTAAGAAGCGACAGCCACAGCGCCAGGCCGAGTGCCTTGATGTTTTCCTTCGTCGCAACGTAGGCGAAATTCGAAAGGGTAAAGCCGCCTTCTTCCCCGGTGAACGCATAGTAGAGAATCAGGATCAGCGGGATGATGATGAAACCGGCAGCCCAGACGGCATACGGTGCTGCCAGCCATTTCTTTAATTTATTACTCTTCAATGGCTGCCGCCTCCTCATCTTCGGATTCCGGTTTGTTCATAATCTGGATATCGAACGGATCGACGTGAATGCCGACTTCCTGTCCGACCGGGAACAGATCGGTAGAGTGAACGAGAAGCTCAAAGCCGTTCACCGTAACCTCCATCTCATAGTGAACACCTTTGAAAATCAGATGGGTGACACGTCCGCGGATGGTACCTTCCTCCGGCTTCACAAGATCAATATCCTCCGGGCGGATCACAACGTCGATCGGTTTGTTTTTGCCGAATCCGACATCAACGCACTCGAACTTCGCACCGAGAATCTCGACGAGACGGTCCTCAATCATGATGCCGTCGAGAATGTTGCTGTCACCGATGAAGTCTGCAACGAATGCGTTCTGCGGCTCATTGTAGATGTCTTCCGGTGTGCCGATCTGCTGGATATAACCCTGGTTCATGACAACAATCGTGTCCGACATAGTAAGCGCCTCTTCCTGATCATGGGTGACATAGACAAAGGTGATACCAAGCTCGTTTTTCAGACGGATCAACTCGTACTGCATATCCTGACGGAGCTTTAAGTCAAGTGCGCCGAGCGGCTCATCCAGAAGCAGAACTTTTGGTTCGTTGACAATCGCGCGCGCAATGGCGATTCGCTGCTGCTGGCCGCCGGAGAGAAGCGCCGGGGAGCGGTTTTCGTAACCCTCAAGGTTAACAAGTTTTAATGCGTATTTGATTTTGTCATCGATATATGCTTTGGATTTTCCTTTGATTTTCAGCCCGAAAGCAATGTTTTCCGCAATTGTCATATGCGTGAAAAGAGCATATTTCTGGAACACCGTATTTAACTGGCGTTTGTTCGGCGGAAGCTGGGTGATATCCTGTCCGTTAAATAAAACCTTTCCGGCATCCGGTGTCTCAAAACCGCCGAGGATACGTAATGTGGTTGTTTTTCCGCAGCCGCTCGGGCCAAGGAGGGTAAGAAATTCGTTTTCACGGATATAAAGATTCAGATCATCCAGAATGGTAACTCCGTCGTACGATTTTGTGATGTTGACCAGATCAAGTAATTTGGTACTCATGTGTAATATGCTCCTTTCGGGTTGTGAAATTTGGAACACCGTTTCTCGTGAAAATCACGCGATGTAAAAAATCTAAAAATAAGGCGGTGAACTGACCCAGAGAATGATGGCCGGTGTTTTACCCGGATTTTCCAGATAGTGATTACAGGAAGCGGGATAGTAGAAGCTTTCCCCTTTCTTCACTTTGTGGCATTCATCTCCAAGATGAAGGAGAATACGGCCGGAAAGTACATAGCCGAATTCCTCGCCTTCATGCGGTGAATCAATCTCGGTGCACGCGCCGCTTTGCAGCGTCAGCCGGATTGGCTCCATCCTGTTTTTCTGTGCATTCGGAACGATCCATGCGATCTCGTTGCCCTGCGCTTCAGCGGTCTTTACAAAGTAATCTTCTTCGCAAAAGACAACCTGATTGTCCTGCTCTTCGCCGAAAAACGTTTTTAGATCCGTTCCAAGGCAGGTAAGAACATCAACCAGCGTGGCGATCGAGGGAGAGGTCACATCGTTTTCAAGCTGGGAAATAAATCCCTTTGACAGCTCGCTCCGATCTGCCAGTTCCTCCTGCGTCAGCCCTTTCCACATCCGCAGTTCCCTGATTTTTTTTCCGATTTCCATAAAAAATCCTTTCTGCATCCAAAGTCTTTCCCGGGATCCTTTTGCTGAATACGGATTCTCAGGAAATCTCAGTAAAAATAAACAAAAAGTTTAGTGATTCTATACAAACACGGGGAATTATACATGATATGGATCGCAGTGTCAATAACTTTGTGAAATTTTACCATGATTTTGCAGGAAACCTCATATAATGAAGAAGAAGCAGACAAAAAGCCGGTCCCAAAAGAGCGTCCGGCTTTTCCGTTTTTAAAGAGAAAAAACACAAGGGGGATCTGATTTTGAACAGAAAAAGAAGAAACAAGACAGGTTTTTTCCTGGGAATCCTGCTTCTGTTTTTGGGAAGTGTGTCCGTGACTGCGACAGAGCAGGAGAGCGAGCCGAATCAGCTGTTTGCAACGGCGGCATGCCTGATGGATGGCGATACCGGCCGTGTGCTGTTCGGAAAACGCGAGACAGATCCTATGGCAATGGCGAGCACAACGAAAATCATGACATGCATTCTGGCACTGGAAAACGGACAAGAGCAGACGGTCGCAACTGCATCGGCTAAAGCAGCCGCAGCGCCGAAAGTACATCTCGGTGTGCGGGAGGGAGAACAGTTTCTGCTTGGCGATCTTCTGTATTCCCTGATGCTGGAATCGCATAACGACGCGGCGGTAATGATTGCAGAGACCATCGGCGGAAGTGTAGAGGAATTTGCATCGCTTATGAATGAAAAAGCCGCAGCAATCGGCTGCACAGATACGCATTTTGTGACGCCGAACGGTCTCGATGCTTCTGACGCAGGCGGAGATCACCACACGACAGCAGCTGATCTGGCACGGATCATGCGATACTGTGTCTGGATTTCACCGAAAGCCGCCCAGTTTCTCGCAGTGACGCAGACGCGGTCCTATACCTTCTGGGATCTGGAAAAGAAAAACATGTTCAACTGCTATAATCACAACGCACTGCTGGATCAGATGGATGGAGCTGTTTCGGGAAAAACCGGCTTCACGGCAAAAGCCGGTTACTGTTATACCGGTGCGCTGGAGCGGGATGGAAAGCGTCTGATTGTGTCGTTGCTTGCGTGCGGATGGCCCAGCCATAAAAACTATAAATGGGCGGATGCCGCAAAGCTTTTAAACTACGGGCTGGAATCGTATATGTATCGTGACGTGCTGGACCATAGCTGGAACCCAGGGCAGATTGAAGTAGCAGACGGTGTTTACGACGGGATGCTGCAGGTAAAAAGCAGCGCCCGCCTTACCCTTACAAGCCCGGCGCTTGATCCGGCGCGCTCGCTTCCCGCTCTTCTGAAAGAGACAGAAATACCGGAAAAAGACATTTTTTTACCGGAGCTTTTGAAAGCCCCGGTAAAGAAAGGAGAAAAGGTCGGTTCGGTTACGTATTCGATCGACGGGATTCTTCTCGCGGAATATCCCGTCTATGCAGCCGAAACGATCGAGAAAATTGATTATGGGTGGTGCATGGAAAAGGTCGCAGAGCGCCTCTTTTGTCATTCTTCGGTATGAGTCACTTTTGCAAGTGTTTCTGTTGAAAGAATTTTCCGGATATTGCAGAGAAACAGCGTAACGGCAGTGATAACAGAACATACATCAGCGATCGGTTCTGCATAGTAAACGCCCATGACACCGAAGAAATGCGGCAGAATGAGTGCAAGCGGAATCAGAAGGATGACTTTTCGAAGCAGTGCAATAAAAAGAGAAATCTTCGCCTGGCCAAGACCGAGGAAGGAACTCTGTACGCCGCTCTGCAGTCCGAAAATTGCCATGCCGGCAATGTAAACCGGAAGTACCTTCTCTACGATGACAATCAGTTCCGGGTCAGTCGTGAAAAGACCGGCAAAAAGAGCCGGACGAAGCATTGCGAATACAACGTAGACGAAAGCGGCAGTAAAAGTAATGGCGATCATGCGCCGGATTGTCTGGCGGACACGGTCAAACTGGCCTGCACCAAAGTTGTAGCTGATGATCGGCTGTACACCGTTCGTAAAGCCGTTGACCGGTACGAAAATCAGCTGCAGCACCGACTGGAGAATTGTCATCGAGCCGACATAGAGGTCGCCGCCGTACGTCTGTAGCCCGTGGTTCATGACGATTGTGATGGCACTTTCCGTTGCAGACATGATAAATGGTGAGATGCCGAGTGCCATGACAGAGCCTAAAATGGAAAAATCCGGTTTCATGGTGCGAAGAGAAAGGCGGACACCTGATTTTTTTGAGGTAAGAAACCGAAGAACCCATGCAGCACTTAAAGCCTGGGAGAGAATGGTAGCAAGTGCGGCCCCGGAAACACCCATATGAAGAACGAAGATGAAAACCGGGTCAAGACCAATGTTGATAACAGCGCCAATGAGAACGGAGCACATGGCCGTGCGTGCGTGTCCCTGACAGCTGATAAAAGTATTCAATCCGACAGCCAGCTCGACAAATACGGTTCCGACAAGATAAATGGAAATATACGTGGAAGCGTATCGGATTGTGTTGCTGCTTGCACCAAAGAGGTACAGAAGCGGTGTCTGAAAGAAAAAGAAAAACGCCATCAGACACACGGAGAAAAAGAGCAGCAGGGAAGTGGAGCTTCCAAGAATTTTTTCTGCGCGGTCCCGGTTTTTCTGTCCGAGTGCGATGGCGGCAAGAGGAGCACCGCCTCCACTTGCGAATCCGGCAAAGGCGGAGATGATTGTGATAATCGGAAACGTGACGCCGACACCGGTCAGTGCCAGGGAACCAACATCAGGAATCCGGCCGATATAAATGCGGTCTACAATGTTATATAGTACATTTACAATCTGTGCGAGGACAGAGGGAAGGGCCAGTTCGAGCATCAGTTTCCCGATTTTTTCGGTGCCGAGACGGCCATCTTGCTTGGTCTGCATGAAAAAAACCTCCAGTTTTTTTGTTGATGAAACGTATATTTTTCTGCGTCCTTTTCGTGGACATTGCTTCTATTATAGCTTTTTAAGGGCAATCCTGCAAGAAAAAAACGAAAAACTTTGCAATCCGTTGTGAAAGTCTACAGGCTTTTCCCGGAAACGCAAAACAGGGTGTACGGAAGAAAAAAAATATGGTACGCTATAGGACGAAGCGAAAGTGATTTCGTGAAAAACTTTTAGAAAGTAGTGGGAATAGATGGAGGAAAATCATATGCGAAATCTGTTAGTAGCGCAGTCTGGCGGACCGACCGCGGCGATCAATGCAACGGTGGCAGGAGTTGTTTCCTGTGCTGTACTGTCCGGAAAAGTAGATCATATTTATGGTGCGGTAAATGGAATTGAAGGCGTGCTTGCAGAAAAATTTCTTGATCTTGGACAAAAACTGGATTCAGCAGAAAAAATCTCTCTTCTGATGCAGACCCCGGCAGCAGCGCTTGGCTCCTGTCGTTATAAACTGGGCGATCCGGAAGAAAACAAGGAGGATTTTGAAGAAATACTTCAAATTTTTCGCAGACATGAGATCCGTTATTTTATTTATATCGGCGGAAATGATTCGATGGATACCGTAGACAAGATGTCAAAGTACTGCAAAGAAAACGGTGTGGACGATGTGTTTGTTGTCGGGGCGCCAAAGACGATTGACAATGATCTTGTCGAAACGGATCACTGCCCGGGCTTTGGATCTGCGGCAAAATATCTGGCAGCAACCTTTGCAGAGCTGGAGAGAGACTGCCATGTATATGAAAAGAAGGCTGTGACCATCGTGGAGGTCATGGGAAGAAACGCAGGATGGCTGACGGCAGCGTCTGCACTGTCCCGTGTCAACGGCGGAGAAGGGCCGAGCCTGATCTATCTTTGCGAGCCGGTCTTTGACACCGAACAGTTTTTAAAGGATGTGCAGGAAAAACTGGAACAGAAGGACAGTGTTCTGGTTGCAATCAGCGAGGGCATCCATGACAGCGAGGGCCGCTATGTTTCTGAGCAGGTGCAGAGCGATGCACAGGATCAGTTTGGGCACAGCTACATTGCAGGTTCTGCAAAAGTACTCGAAGAGCTGGTGCGTGACCGTATCGGCTGTAAGGTAAGATCGATTGAACTGAACCTGATGCAGCGGTGCGCGGCTCATCTTGCGAGTGCGACCGATCTTGAGGAGTCCCGTATGCTCGGCATGAAAGCCTGCCAGTGTGCACTGGAAAAACAGGGAGGACAGATGGCATCGATCCGAAGAATCTCCGCGGATCCTTACCGCGTGGAGTATACCTCCGTTCCGGTATCGGAAGTGGCAAATAAAGAAAAGAAAGTGCCGCTTTCCTGGATTACAGAAGATGGTCATGATGTGACCGAGGAGATGATGGCGTATCTTCGTCCGCTGATTCTTGGCGAACCGGCGATGCAGTATGAGAATGGAATTCCGGTTCATATTGAACTATATTAAACCGAAGGAAAAACGTGTAAGAAAAGCCGCCGCCGGGCGGCTTTTTTGTACGATGCGGAAAGAAAACAGGACTTTTTGAAAAAGGAAAGGCCGGGAAAAATCAAGTTTGACCTTCCATTTATAATAGGAAAAATCTGAAATTTTTCTGTCTATTTTCTGTCAAAAAGGTGAGAAAAAGTATTGAAAAAAAACGAAAAAACAGATATGATAGACTTGTATAAAATTTGTTTAAAATTTTATAATGAAAATAGAAAGATGGAGGTTTGAAGAATGAGTAACACAGCACAAAGTTTAGCGAGCACAAGAATCGCCTCTTTGCTGGATGAAAACAGCTTTGTGGAAATCGGCGGACAGGTTACTGCCAGAAGCACAGATTTCAACATGGCCGGCATGGAGACACCATCCGATGGTGTAATTACTGGTTACGGTGTGATCAACGGCAGCCTGGTATACGTATACAGCCAGGATGCGTCTGTGATGGGCGGTACCATCGGCGAAATGCATGCAAAAAAAATCGCGAGACTGTATGAGTTTGCACAGAAAACAGGTGCTCCGGTCATCGGACTGGTAGACTGTGCCGGTATGCGTCTGCAGGAGGCAACTGATGCTCTGAACGGTTTCGGCGAAATCTATATGGCGCAGGCAATGGCATCCGGCGTGATTCCACAGATCACAGCAGTATTTGGTACCTGCGGCGGCGGTATGGCACTCATCCCGGCTATGACAGACTTCACGTTCATGGAGTCTAAAAACGGAAAACTTTTCGTAAACTCCCCGAACGCACTGGACGGAAACCACGTATCCAAATGTGATACCGCATCCGCAGATTTCCAGGGCGAAGAAGCAGGTCTTGTTGACTTTGCTGGAACCGAGGAAGAAATCCTCGGACAGATCAGAAACCTGGTATCTATGCTTCCGGCAAACAACGAGGACGAAGCATACACCGAGTGCGAGGATGATCTGAACCGTGCATGTGCAGACCTTGCAAACTGCGCAGGCGATACCGGAATCCTTCTTTCTCAGCTCAGCGACAACGGCATCTATTTTGAGACCAAAGCCGCTTACGGAAAAGATGTTGTAACTGCATTTATCCAGTTAAACGGAGCAACCGTAGGAGCAGTTGCAAACCGCTCTGAAATCTACGGCGAGGACGGAACGGTAAAAGAGAAAATGGATGGAACCTTAAGCGCAAGAGGAGCCAAAAAAGCAGCAGATTTCGTAAACTTCTGCGATGCTTTCTGCATCCCGGTACTTACCATCACAAACGTAACCGGATTCAAGGCAACCAAATGCTCTGAGAGAACCATGGCTAAGAACGCAGCAGCCCTGACCGCAGCTTTCGCAAACGCAACCGTTCCGAAAGTAAACGTTGTTGTCGGCAAAGCATACGGAAGCGCATACGTTGTCATGAACAGCAAATCCATCGGAGCAGACATGGTATTTGCATGGCCGAACGCAGAAATCGGAATGATGGATGCAAAATCTGCAGCAAAGATCATGTACGAAGGATCTGACGCTGCTACCATCAACGAGAAAGCAGCTGAATATGCAACCCTTCAGAACAATGTAACTTCCGCAGCCAGAAGAGGCTATGTGGACACCATCATCGAGCCGGAAGACACCAGAAAATATGTTATCGGCGCATTCGAGATGCTGTATACCAAGAGAGAAGACAGACCGGACAGAAAACACGGAACAGTCTAAGGAAGGTGGCATACGATGAGAAAGAACTGGAAAAAATTAGTAAGTCTCGTCCTTACCGCAGCCTGCACCATGGTTGTGACCGTAGCTCCTGTTTTTGCGGATGCGGCATCTACACCGGCTTATTCACCGGTTGAGGCATCTACGGTAGATTCTCTGCTCTCCTCCAGTGTTCAGTGGGTAGGACAGAGCCTGATGACCTACAGCGATGACGATCTTGTCAATATGGAAGCTTCCGACCAGCAGTTCTATGCAAGAGCAGCTGAGGCATGGGAAGAGGCAAAGGCTGACCTCGGAGAGGTAAAAAGCCTGGAAGACGGTACTCTCGAAGTAGACGGAGATTTTGTAACCTGCACAATTCCGGGTGAATTTGAAAAAAATCCTGGTATTGTCCGCGTATTCTGGAACATCAGCACCGGAACACCAGTTCCGACCGACCTCACCATCACCGTTGAGGAGTCAAAGGGCGTTCTGATCGGCCAGGCCGGCATGAACACCATCATCGGAATCGGTACCGTATTTGTTATGCTGATTTTCCTGATTTTCGTTATTTCTTCGTTTGATTACATTTTGGGAGACAAGAAGAAGAAAAAAGCACCGGCAGCACCTGTACAGGAAGCACCGAAGGCTGTCGCAGCACCGGTTGTTGAAGAGACAGCACCGGAAGCAGACGATATGGAGCTGCAGGCTGTTATTACAGCTGCAATCGCCATGTATGAAGAAGATATGGCTTCTGCATCCGGAGATGCTTATGTTGCACGTCCGATCCGCAGAAAAGGCAAAAGAGCTTAAGGAGGAAATTTTCAATGAAAAACTACACCATTACCGTAAACGGAAATGTATATAACGTAACTGTAGAAGAAGGAACCACAGCAGGCGCAGCTCCAGTTGTCAGCGCAGCAAAAGCAGCTCCGGCACCAAAAGCAGCTCCGGCAGCACCGAAAGCAGCAGCTCCGGCAGGCGCAGCAGGCAGCGTAGAGGTTACTGCTTCTGTACCTGGTAAAATCTGCAAAATCGAAGCAGCAGCAGGCACCGCTGTAAAAGCAGGAGATGCTGTTCTTGTACTGGAAGCCATGAAGATGGAAATCCCGGTTGTAGCACCGCAGGATGGCACAGTAGCAACCATCAATGTAGCAGTAGGCGATGCAGTAGAATCCGGTGACGTTCTTGCAACCATGAACTAATGCCCGTTGTAAGAAAAAACCGGAGGTGAAAAAATGATTACTGAAACTTTAAACAACCTGCTTCACCAGACGGCGTTTTTTAATCTGGACTGGGGCAATTACGTTATGATCGCAGTGGCTTGCTTCTTCTTGTATCTTGCGATTAAGCATGAATTTGAGCCGTTGCTTCTTGTACCGATCGCATTCGGTATGCTGCTTGTAAACATTTACCCGGACATCATGGCTGAGCCTTATACCGACGTACAGGGTCTTGAGCATGCGGGCGGTCTGTTCTACTATTTCTTTACTCTGGACGAGTGGAGTATCCTCCCATCCCTGATCTTCATGGGTGTAGGTGCGATGACAGACTTCGGTCCGCTGATTGCAAACCCGATCAGCTTCATCATGGGAGCTGCAGCACAGCTTGGTATCTATCTGGCGTACTTTTTCGCTATTTTCATGGGATTCAATGGAAGAGAGGCAGCAGCTATCTCCATCATCGGCGGTGCCGACGGCCCGACTTCTATCTTCCTTCTGAACAAGCTCGGACAGCAGCACCTGATGGGACCGATCGCAGTAGCAGCATATTCCTATATGTCACTTGTGCCGATCATCCAGCCGCCGGTCATGAAGCTTCTGACTACAGAAAAAGAGCGTAAAATCAAAATGGAGCAGCTTCGCTCCGTATCCAAACTTGAGAAGATTCTGTTCCCGATTGTCATTACAATCGTTGTCTGCATGATTCTTCCGTCTACCGCTCCGCTGGTAGGTATGCTGATGCTTGGTAACCTGTTCCGCGAGTGCGGCGTTGTAAAACAGCTTCAGGAGACAGCTTCCAACGCCATGATGTACATCGTTGTTATCCTTCTTGGTACTTCCGTTGGTGCATCCACAAGTGCGGAGGCATTCTTAAATGTCAGCACTTTAAAGATCGTTGCACTGGGTCTGATCGCATTCGTATTTGGTACTGCAGGCGGTGTCCTGTTAGGAAAAATACTGTGCAAGGCAACACATGGAAGAATCAACCCGTTGATTGGTTCTGCAGGTGTATCTGCGGTTCCGATGGCAGCCCGTGTATCCCAGAAGGTTGGCGCTGAGGCAGATCCGACGAACTTCCTGCTGATGCATGCGATGGGACCGAACGTAGCCGGTGTTATCGGTACAGCAGTAGCGGCCGGTACCTTCATGGCGATCTTTGGTGTATAACTTCTTAAGACAAACAAAAGTGAAAAACACTTCATTTAGGAGGATAGAAATGGCAGTAGAAAAGAAACCTGTCAAGATTATGGAAACTGTTCTGCGTGATGCACATCAGTCCCTGATCGCGACAAGAATGACAACAGAACAGATGCTTCCGATCATTGATAAAATGGATAAAATCGGATATCACGCAGTAGAGTGCTGGGGTGGCGCAACCTTTGATGCTTCCTTACGTTTCCTGCATGAAGATCCATGGATGAGACTGAGAAAACTTCGTGACGGATTTAAAAACACGAAACTGCAGATGCTGTTCCGCGGACAGAATATCCTGGGATATCGTCCGTACGCAGACGACGTAGTAGAGTATTTCGTACAGAAATCCATCGCAAACGGAATCGACATCATCCGTATTTTTGACTGTATGAACGATCTGCGCAACCTGCAGACCGCTGTCAGCGCAGCAAACAAAGAAAAAGGCCACGCACAGGTAGCACTTTCCTATACTTTAGGAGATGCTTACACCCTGGATTACTGGACCACCATGGCAAAGAGAATCGAAGAGATGGGTGCAGATTCCATCTGTATTAAAGATATGGCAGGCCTGCTCGTTCCGTACAAGGCAACTGAGCTGGTAACCGCGCTGAAAGAAGCAACCGATCTTCCGATTCAGCTGCACACCCACTATACTTCCGGTGTTGCATCCATGACGTACCTGAAAGCAGTAGAGGCTGGTGTTGATATCATCGATACCGCAATGTCTCCATTCGCTATGGGTACTTCACAGCCGGCAACTGAGGTTATGGTTGAAACCTTCAAAGGCACTCCATACGATACTGGTCTGGATCAGAACAAACTGGCTGAGATCGCAGATTACTTCCGTCCGATGAGAGACGAAGCGCTCGATACAGGCCTCTTAAATCCGAAAAACCTTGGCGTAAATATCAAGACTCTTCTGTATCAGGTACCGGGCGGTATGCTCTCCAACCTGACAAGCCAGTTAAAAGAGCAGCACGCAGAGGACAAATACTACGATGTACTCGAAGAAGTACCGCGCGTAAGAAAAGACCTCGGCGAGTGCCCGCTGGTTACTCCGTCTTCCCAGATCGTTGGTACCCAGGCTGTATTCAATGTCCTGATGGGCGAGCGTTACAAGATGGTAACGAAAGAGACAAAAGACGTTCTTGCCGGAAAATACGGTGCAACTGTAAAACCGTTCAATCCGGAAGTACAGAAGAAATGCATCGGCGATACCGAGCCGATCACCTGCCGCTACGCAGACCTGCTTGAGCCGGAGCTTCCGAAACTGGAGAAAGAGATCGAGCAGTGGAAACAGCAGGATGAGGATGTATTAACCTACGCTCTGTTCCCGCAGGTAGCTGTAGACTTCTTCAAATATCGTGAAGCGCAGCAGACAAAAGTAGATCCGGCAGCCGCTGACAAAAAAGACGGCGCATATCCGGTCTAAATAAAATCTGAGTAAAAAAATCAGCCGGTGTTCTGTGTTCCCTGTAAAAAGGGAATGCAGAACACCGGCTTTCCTTTTCAGCTTTTCAGCCATTGCGTCAGTAATTTATTCGTGTTATAATTCAAAAGATCGAGGTGTGTCCGAAAAAGAATCAGGATGCCCCCAAAAGAAAAAATGTGGATGCCGAACGGCATTTGCAGATCGGAAAAACAAATCAGGAAGAAAATAACATGAAAAAAGAAAAAGAACAGTCTTCTTCAGAAGAGCAGAAGGCAGCGAACGAGAATCTCCTCATTCGTCTGAATCAAAATTACGGAAAGTTGAGCAAAGGACAGAAGAGGCTGGCAGATTTTATTACGGCACATTATGACCAGGCCGTATCGATGACGGCAGCGCGCCTGGGACAGCAGGTCGGCGTCAGCGAATCGACAACGGTTCGCTTTGCGATGCAGCTTGGCTACGCGGGATATCCGGAGTTCCAGCGCGCACTGGAGGAGATGGTGATGAATCGTCTGAATTCAGTGCAGCGGATGCAGTTTACGTATGGCCGCGTGCCGCAGGGAGAAATTCTGGAGACCGTCCTGCAGTCGGATATTGAAAAAATCAAGATGACGCTGGAAGAAGTGGACCGGAGCGCCTTTGAGCGCGCTGCGGATACGATTCTTTCTGCGCGGACAATCTACATTGTCGGCATTCGGAGCTGCGCGCCGCTTGCGAGCTTTCTGGCGTTCTATTTCCATATGATTTTCCCGGATGTGCGCCAGGTACAGACAAACAGTTCCAGCGAGATTTTCGAGCAGATGATCCGCATCACGGAGGATGATGTGGTGATCGGCATCAGCTTCCCGCGGTATTCGATGCGTACGATGAAGGCACTGGAATTTGCGAACAGTCGCAAAGCGAAGGTGATTACGATCACAGACAGTGTGCATTCACCGATGAATGTTTATGCAGCCTGTACGCTGATTGCCAAGAGCGATATGGCATCGATCGTTGATTCTCTGGTGGCCCCTTTGAGTGTAATCAATGCGCTTGTCGTGGCGCTCTGCATGAAACGCCAGGCGGATGTGAAAAAGACACTTGAGAGCATGGAAAAACTGTGGGATGAGTACCAGGTTTACAGCAACGATGAAATCAACGGGCTGGACGATGCACGTCCCATGGGCGGAAAAAAGGCAGCTCTGCCGGTAAAGGAGAAAGCATGAGAAAAGCAGCAGTAATCGGCGGAGGCGCCGCCGGAATGATGACCGCCGTGCTTGCCGCCGGCGAAAAGACAGAGATTCATCTCTATGAAAAAAATGAAAAGCTGGGAAAGAAGCTGTTTATCACAGGAAAGGGCCGCTGCAATGTGACAAACGACTGCCCGACAGAAGAGTTCTTCACGAATGTGGTGACAAACCCGAAATTTCTGTACAGCTCCGCCTACAGCTTTGACAGCGCCCAGGTGCAGGAGTTTTTCGAAGCGGCAGGTGTCCGCTTAAAAGTGGAGCGCGGAAACCGTGTCTTCCCGGAGTCAGATCACTCCTCGGATATTATCCGCGCGCTGGAGACGGAACTGAAACGGAAAAATGTGCAGGTGCATAAGAATACAAAAGTAAAAGAGCTTCTTTTCGAAGGAGACCGCGTGAAAGGAATCCGCCTGGAAAACGGGAAAGAGCTTTTTTACAATGATGTCGTTGTCGCAACCGGCGGTATGTCGTACCAGACGACGGGGTCGGATGGAGACGGCTACCGTTTCGCAGAAAAGGCAGGACTTGCCGTCACTCCGCTCCGCCCGGCGCTGGTGCCGCTGGAAACAGAGGAAGCGTACATCCGTGAGCTGCAGGGACTCTCCCTGAAAAATGTGACGATGACGATTAAAAACGGCAAAAAGACGCTGTTCGATGGATTCGGCGAGATGCTGTTTACACATTTCGGAATTTCCGGCCCGCTGGGGCTTTCTGCGAGCTCCTACATCGGAAAAGCACTGGAACAGCAGCCGCTGAAAGGATATCTGAACCTGAAGCCGGCACTCACGGAAGAACAGCTGGATGCGCGGATCCTGCGTGAATTTGAGGAAAACCGGAACAAACAGTTCCGCAACGTGATCAACAGTCTGTTCCCGGCGAAACTGCTTCCGGTGATGCTCTCTCTTGGCGGGATCGACCCGTACAAACAGGTCAATGCCGTATCGAAAGCGGAGCGTCAGCACTTTGAAGAGCTGATCACGCATTTCCCGTTTACAGTAACCGGAACACGGGGTTTCCGTGAAGCAATTATCACACAGGGTGGTGTTTCCGTGAAAGAGATCCGTCCGGGCACGATGGAGGCAAAGAAAAAAGAAGGTCTGTACTTCGTAGGAGAAGTGCTCGATCTCGATGCACTGACCGGCGGCTTCAATCTGCAGATTGCCTGGGCAAGTGCCCACGCTGCAGCCGAAGAGATCCGGGCAAAGGAAGAACAGGAATAAAATATGGATCACAGATTTTAGAATTTTCAGGAGGAAGAGAGAAGATGAGATTTAATCTTGCAATTGACGGACCGGCAGGCGCTGGCAAAAGTACAATCGCAAAACGTGTGGCAAAGGAGCTTTCGTTTGTCTACGTTGATACAGGAGCAATGTACCGTGCCATGGGCATCTATTTTTCAGATCTTGGCATTGCACCGGAAGAGCAGGAAAAAATTGAGGCAGCCTGCAAAGATGTGAAAATTTCCATTTCCTACGAAAACGGAGAGCAGCAGGTTTATTTAAACGGCGTCAATGTCACCGGAAGACTGCGCACCGAGGAGGCTGGAAAGATGGCATCCGCGACAAGCGCCTATCTGGAAGTACGGAAAAAACTCGTGGAGCTGCAGCAGGAGATGGCGGAGAATACGGATCTTGTGATGGACGGCCGCGATATCGGAACTGCCGTTCTGCCGAACGCACCGTTGAAAGTCTATCTGACAGCAAGTGCCCATGTCCGCGCACTGCGCCGCTGGAAAGAGCTGACCGAAAAGGGACAGACAGCCGATCTTGCGAAAATCGAGGAAGATATCAATGAGCGTGATTATCAGGACATGCACAGAGAGCATTCCCCGCTGGTACAGGCAGAAGACGCCGTACTCGTTGACAGCTCTGAAATGACGATCGATGAGGTTGTGGAAAAGATCTTAAGCCTTGCCCGCGAGCGCATGTAAACGCGGCAGAGAAAAGAGGAGAAGAAAAACAGATGGAAGTAACTGTTGAAAAAAGTGCAGGCTTCTGCTTCGGCGTCAAACGGGCGGTCGATACGGTATACCGTGAAATTGAGAGCGGTGAAAAGCCGGTCTACACCTTCGGGCCGATTATTCACAACGAACAGGTTGTGGAGGATCTCGAAAACCGCGGCGTGCAGGTGATCCATTCGGAAGATGAACTAGAGGGGCTTTCCGGCGGAACCGTTGTGATCAGGTCGCATGGCGTGTCGCGGGATGTCTGTGAAAAGATCGAAGCGCGCGGCATGAAGATTGTAGATGCGACGTGCCCGTTTGTCAAGAAGATCCACCGGATTGTGGACGAGGAGGGCAGAAAAGGCCGCCACGTCGTCATCATCGGAAGCGCGGATCATCCGGAGGTACAGGGCATCATGGGATGGGCGAGCGGCCCGGTTACCGTGATGCATACCGCCGAAGAAGCGGAAAGTTTTGTGCCCGAAAATGGAAAACCAATATCTATTGTGGCACAGACGACATTTAATTACAACAAATTTAAAGATTTAGTTGAAATTTTTTTGAAAAAGAGTTATGATAGTACTGTTTTAAAGACTATCTGCAACGCTACCGAGGAAAGACAGACGGAAGCGAGAGCAATTGCCAGGAAGGTTGATGCCATGTTTGTCGTGGGAGGCAGACATAGTTCAAACACGCAAAAGCTGTATGAGATATGTAAAGAAGAATGTAAAAATACTTACTTTATAGAGACACTCGTTGATTTGGAATCTAAGCCTTTTCAATCATTTGGTCGCGTAGGTATTACAGCTGGGGCATCCACCCCGAATAAAATAATTGAGGAGGTTCAAAAAATGTCAGAAATGAGTTTTGAACAAATGCTGGATGAATCATTTAAAACAATCAGAAACGGAGAAGTCGTTGAGGGTACTGTAATCGATGTCAAAGACGATCAGATTATCCTGAATATCGGATACAAAGCCGATGGTATTCTTACCAAAAACGAATATTCCAACGATTCTTCCATCGATCTTCACACCGTTGCACAGCCAGGTGACAAAATGGAAGTCAAAGTTCTGAAAGTAAATGATGGAGAGGGACAGGTCCTTCTTACTTACAAGAGACTTGCTGCTGAAAAAGGCAACAAGAGACTCGAGGAAGCATTCGAGAATCATGAAGTTCTGAAAGCAAAAGTAACACAGGTACTGAACGGAGGATTATCCGTAGTTGTTGAGGAGACCAGAGTATTCATTCCGGCCAGCCTTGTATCTGATGTATATGAAAAAGATCTGTCTAAATATGCAGATCAGGAAATTGAATTCGTTATTACCGAGTTCAACCCGAGAAGAAGACGCATCATCGGTGACCGCAAACAGCTCATCGTTGCTGAGAAGAAGAAACTGCAGGAAGAACTGTTCGCACGCATCGCAGTTGGCGATGTTGTAGAGGGAACTGTTAAGAATGTTACCGATTTCGGCGCATTCATCGATCTGGGCGGAGCTGACGGACTGCTTCACATCTCTGAGATGTCCTGGGGCCGCGTAGAGAACCCGAAAAAAGTATTCAAAGTTGGTGAGACTGTAAAAGTTCTGATCAAAGACATCAACGGCGACAAGATTGCTCTTTCCTTAAAATTCCCGGAAGAGAATCCGTGGCTGAACGCTGCTGACAAATACGCTGTAGGCAACGTAGTAGAAGGCTGTGTTGCCCGTATGACTGACTTTGGTGCATTCGTTGAGCTTGAGCCGGGCGTAGATGCTCTGCTTCATGTTTCCCAGATCTCCAGAGAGCATGTTGAGAAACCGTCTGATGCACTGAAAATCGGACAGGAAATCACTGCAAAAGTAGTTGATTTCAACGAGGAAGACAAAAAAATCTCTCTGAGCATGAAAGCTCTGGAAAACGAAGAGCCAGTAGAAGAGTAAGAATAATTTAACTTGCAGGTGCTGCAGTTGGATGATTAGAATGCCGTAGACAACCGGGTTTCCTGAACAGACAGGAAACCTGTTGCCTGCGGTATTTTCTTATCATCCTGTTTTTGGCACCAGAAAAGAAAAAGGGGATGAAAGTTTATGTGGGAGACGAAGATTCTGGGTGTGGATCTGTACCACGTTCTAGCATGGTTCTGGCTGTACAGCTTCTGCGGATGGATCTGGGAGAGTTCCTATGTATCGATCCGGCAGAAAAAACTGGTCAACCGCGGTTTTGTCAATGGTCCGCTGCTGACACTGTACGGCACCGGCGCTGTTATGGTATACTTGATCCTGCGCCCGTTTGAAGCGAACGTCTGGGCACTGTATTTCGGAGGTGTCATTGTAGCGACGGTTCTGGAATATGTAACCGGCGTGCTGATGGAGACCATTTTTCATGCGCACTGGTGGGATTACAGCAATCAGAAGTTTAATTTTCAGGGAAAGATCTGCCTCAGCAGTTCGATTGCCTGGGGATTCTTTACACTGGGGCTGTTCTATATTCTGCAGCCGATTGCCGTGAAAGTAGTGAATCTTGTTTCGGATACTACAGGAGAGATCATTGTTTCCGTTGTTACCGTCTGCTATCTGGTAGATTTTGGATTTTCCGCAGCCGCAGCATTCCAGCTGGGACAGAAGATGCGCAGTCTGGAGAAAACGTGGGGAGAATTTCTGAAATATCTGCAGAAATCCCGCTTTAACCAGCTTGCCGAGGAGATGAATGCGAAAGTACAGCAGTATCGTGCAGAGTATTCCAGAGATAAGATGAAAGAATATCTGGCCGAGAAGCGCCAGACACTGTCTGAGGCAATGGAGCAGATGCAGAAGCTGGAGAAGGAGCGGAAAGAAGCCGAGGGAAGAAGAAATCCGCTTTTCGAGTCGAAGAACCGCCTGATGGAGTTCGGAGCAGAGCAGAAGGAACGCCTGACCGAGTTCGGAGCAGAGCAGAAAGAACGGTTTGCGGCACTTGGATTTGATGTGCGCAGTGATAAGATGCCGGATCTTAAAGAGCTGCTGGAGCGCTTTGACCAGATGACAAAACCGCAGCTTCCGACCAACTGGCTGATGCGCCTGACAACGAAACGTTATCTGCGCGCCTATCCGCATCTGCAGGGAACGCATCATGCTTCTCTGAAAAAGGAAGAAAAAAAGGTAGAAGAGAAAGAAGAGAAAAAATAAAGGACTGCTTGGAAAGGACAGTCCCGGAAAAACGGCCGTGCATGCAAAAACGTGTACGGCTGTTTTATTTTCTGGTTTTGCTATCGTCTTTGAAAAAGAGCTGAAGCTCGGAACAGAGATACTCTTTCAGGAGATTTTCCTGCGAAAGAAAGGCATCGGACCACTCAAAATAGTAAGGGCGGCTTTTGAAATCCTCGCGGAAGGCCGGGGTGAAAAACTCTTTCTGCTGCGGAAGAAATGTACCGGTCCGCCGCTGATAGCAGTTGGCAGCCTTTGCTTTCTGACGGTGTTCCGGATCGACAAACGCGCCAATGCTCTTGTGAACAGCCTGATCCTCCAGCGGAAGATAATAGTAATTCTTATAGTCCGGGAAGAAATATTTCAGCTCCGCCGTATGCGTCTGCAGGGAGAGAGAAACCCGTGAACCAAAGGCTGTAAGAGAACCATCCGCGCAGACACGGGAGAGGAAAACCGGAACTTCCCGCTCGGGCTGCAGTGAAACTTCCAGTGTCTGTCCGGTAAAACGACACGACTGGACAGAAAAATCGCCGTGAAACAGGGCAGGAAGCGAGAGCAGTTCCAGAACAGAACCCATGCCGAGGACATCCTCATAATTGTGAAGGAAAAGCAGTTCCAGTTTCTTTTCATCCAGTGTCTGAAGATAGTCGTGGTAAACAGAAATCAACTGTTTTCCGTTAAGCTGATCCTTCCGTGGGAATGAGAGATACTGTTCCATATTTTTCTGTTTCATTGAAGAAAGTCCCAGGATTGACTGAAACGGGCGGAGTGCCTGATAAAGATCCAGGGATGCGACTGACGAAAGCGGATCTTCCATCTGATAAAACAGTGCTTTGTGTGTGAGGTAAGGAAGATCAAATGTCGTTCCATTAAAATGCACCAGCCGCTTCACGTCGGAAAGAAACGTGAAAAAAGAGACAAGCATTTCTTTTTCTTCGGTCGGTCGATCAAGAAACCACTGGCGCAGTGTGAAAGTATCCGCGGCCGGGTCAAAGAACAGCGCACCAATCAGATAGAGATGCGAGGTACGCCAGGAAAGGCCGGTCGTCTCAATATCGAAAAAGACATCGCCGTTTCTCAGATACATCTGAAGATCGGCAGAGAGAGCAGCGGGGGTAGAATCTATGATCTGCATAAGGTTTTTTGTCTCCTTTGAAAAACTTTTTTGAATCCAAAGATATTATAAGACGAAAAAATCTGACATGCAAGAAAGACAGCGACTAATCGTTGCGTGATGAGAAAAGTTCTGCTATAATAGAATGTGCGTTCGCTTTCAAAGAAAGAAAACGGCGCTTTGGAGGAAAAACATGATTGCATTTATCAAAGGAACTGTAGATTCTCTTTCGGAAGGAAAAATGATTCTCGAAAGCCATGGAATCGGCTATGAGCTGAATATTCCAGCGAGTATGTTCGACGCAGGCATCCGGGAGGGAGAAGAGTTAAAGATATATACCCATATGAGTGTGCGGGAAGACGGAATTTCCCTATTCGGCTTTCTGTCCCGTGAAGATCTTGAAATATACCGTATGCTGATCGGCGTAAGCGGCATCGGACCAAAAGCGGCGCTTGCGGTGCTGTCCACGCTTACTGCAGACAATCTGCGCTTTGCCGTCCTCTCGGAAGATGTCCAGGCAATTGCCAAAACACCGGGCATCGGAAAGAAGACCGCGCAGAAGCTGATTCTGGAATTAAAAGACAAATTCGACCTGCAGGAAGCGTTCGAGCAGAAGCTGGCAGGAAATCAGGCGGCTGCGGCGGTACGGCAGGCAGGCGAACCGGATGCCTTCCAGGATGCGGTACAGGCGCTGACTGCGCTTGGCTACTCCGGAACGGAAGCACTGCAGGCAGTAAAGAAAGTCGAAATCACCGAAGGCATGGACAGCGAGGCTGTGCTGAAAGCGGCATTGAAGCATATGTTTTAGCAGATGGTCCTAAATTGTGGAAGAAGGAAACCTTATAACGATGGAAAGAAGAATTATCACAACTGACGTTCTCGAGGAGGACGTGAAAATCGAAGGTTCGCTCCGTCCCCAGCACCTGGACGACTACATCGGACAGGAAAAGACGAAAAAGAACCTGAAAGTATATATTGAAGCAGCAAAACAGCGAAGTGATGTTCTCGATCATGTGCTGTTTTACGGCCCTCCGGGACTTGGAAAAACAACGCTGGCGGGCATCATTGCAAATGAGATGGGAACCCATATGAAGGTAACGAGCGGCCCGGCGATCGAAAAACCGGGTGAGATGGCAGCGATCCTTAACAATCTGCAGGAGGGCGACGTCCTGTTTGTTGATGAGATCCACCGCCTGAACCGCCAGGTCGAGGAGGTTCTTTACCCAGCGATGGAGGATTTTGCGATTGATATCATGATCGGAAAAGGCTCTTCGGCGCGCTCGATCCGCCTGGATCTGCCGAAGTTTACGCTGGTCGGCGCAACAACGCGTGCAGGTCTTTTGACTGCTCCGCTCCGCGATCGGTTCGGTGTCATCCACCATCTGGAATTTTACACGGAGGAAGAATTGGCCAACATTATCCTGCACTCCTCAAAAGTACTGAATGTGGAGGTGGATCCACAGGGAGCGCTTGAGATGGCGCGCCGTTCCAGGGGAACACCGCGCCTGGCAAACCGGATTTTAAAGCGTGTCCGCGACTTTGCCCAGGTGAAATACGATGGAAGAATCACAAAAGAGGTCGCATCGTTTGCTCTCGATCTGCTGGAAGTAGACCGTTACGGACTGGATCAGACTGACCGGCTGCTTCTTACCACCATTATGGAAAAGTTCCAGGGCGGTCCGGTGGGACTCGATACCCTGGCAGCATCGATTGGAGAAGATGCCGGCACCATCGAGGATGTCTACGAGCCGTTTCTGATCAAATCCGGATTTATCAACCGCACTCCGCGCGGAAGAGTGGCAACGGAATTTGCCTGGCACCACCTGGGGCTGGAGGCACCGCGTAAGATCGAAGAGTAAAAGCCCTGAATCTTTCATTTTCTGTCGCTTTTTGCAGAAAAAGGTTGTTTTTCTTCCATTTTCGGTATATGATAGGTTATATTAGCCGGGAGTTTGGTCCGGTTAAATTCAGTGGAGGAAAAGCAAAAGAATGGCTGTAAAAAATACAACACAGGTTTTAATAGATGGAAAAATTATCACACTGGGAGGCTATGAGAGCCCGGAATATCTGCAGAAAGTAGCTGCTTATCTGAATCAGAAGATCAGCGAACTTTCCCAGTCAGCCGGATACAACCGCCTGTCGGTGGATACGAAGCACACACTGCTTGCACTGAACATTGCAGACGACTATTTCAAAGCAAAAAGCCAGGTAGATACCCTCGAAGAGGATATGGAAGCCAAAGACCGGGAAACCTACGATATGAAGCACGATCTGATTGCAGCGGAAATCCAGGCTGGCGATCTGAAAAAAGAGCTGGAAGAGAAACGAATCGAGCTGGAACATGTGCGCGGCGAGATGGAAGAACTGCAGCGGCAGCTTGATAAGGCAAATAAGGATCTGGAAGATTTATTAAAAGCGTAAAAGAAGGAAAAACGGGGGATTGCGGAACAGGTAATCGCCCGTTTTTAGGAGATAAAGATGAAGACAGAATTATTAGCACCAGCCGGTTCGATGGAAGCGTTAAAAGCAGCGGTTTCCGCCGGTGCGGATGCCGTCTATCTCGGCGGAGCCGCATTCGGCGCAAGAGCGTATGCAAAAAATCTGGATGAGCAGGAGATTCTCTCAGCCATCGATTACGTCCATCTGCGGAACCGGAAACTGTATCTGACGGTCAACACCCTCTTAAAAGAGGAGGAACTGGAAGAGAAACTGTATCCGTATCTGCGTCCGTACTATGAGCAGGGAATGGATGCCGTGATTGTCCAGGATATGGGCGTTTTAAAGGCGGTCCGCTCCTGGTTCCCGGATCTCGACATTCATGCGAGCACACAGATGACAGTGACAGGATCTGCGGGAGCGCGTTTCCTGGAGAGCCTTGGCGCAACGCGTGTGGTACCGGCCCGTGAGCTTTCGTTTGCGGAGATCCAGAAAATCCACCGGACGACCAACCTTGAAATTGAATGCTTCGTCCACGGGGCGCTCTGCTACTGCTATTCGGGACAGTGCCTTTTTTCCAGCCTGATCGGCGGAAGAAGCGGAAACCGCGGAAGATGCGCGCAGCCGTGCCGTCTGCCGTACGAAGCGTACGATAAAGACAACCACCGCATGGGGGAGCCGGGCGACCGCTATCCGTTAAGCCCGAAGGATATGTGTACGGTAGAACTGCTGCCGGAGATTGTAAAATCCGGGATTATGTCCCTCAAAATCGAAGGCAGAATGAAAAAGCCGGAGTATACAGCGGGCGTTGTCAGCATTTACCGCAAATACCTCGATCTGTACGAGAAAAAGCCGTCCCGTTTCCACGTTCTGCCGGAGGACATGAAAAAGCTGTATGAGCTGTATAACCGTGACGGTTTCAACAAAAGCTATTATACCGTAAGAAACGGACGCGATATGATGGCGCTGAAGAACGAAAAAGAGCAGGAAAATAAAAAGAAACAGCGCAGAAATGAGCAGCTCTTTTATGAGATCCAGAGAGATTATATCGAGACTGAGGCAAAAGAGCCGATTTCCGGCTTTCTGACCCTGTATCCGGGCCAGCCGGCGTTCTTAAGTGCAGAAAGCGGAAAATACAGCGTAACAGCAGAGGCGGGCATGGTAGAACCGGCAAAGAAGCAGCCGCTGACCGAGGAACGTGTAAAAACACAGCTGGAAAAGACAGGCGAGACACCATTCTATTTCAAAGAACTCGATGTCTGTATGGATGACAACTGTTTCGTGCCGATGCAGACGTTAAACGAACTGCGGAGAGGCGTTTCGGACCAGCTGGTGAAAGAGATGACAGAGCCATACCGCAGAAAAGCAGCGGAAAAGCCGGAACAGGAAGCAAAAGCATCTGGAAAACCGGATCAGGAGAGCAGGGCAGAAAAGAAAATGGAGCTGACCGCATCTGCCGAGACGAGAGCCCAGTGGAATGCACTGCTCGAGATTCCGGAGATCACGACGATCTACGCCGGCATGGGATGCTTCAAACGGGAAATCTTCGAAGAGCAGGCGGAAAAAGGCATCCTGCAGGCGAAAGAACTGGGAAAACAGGTTTATCTGATGCTGCCGCACGTTGTGCGTGAAGGCGATCTGAAGGAATACCGCGACACGTTCCGCTGTCTGAAGGAGATCGGTCTTGGCGGTTTCCTGATCCGTAATCTCGAAAGCTTTTCGTTTTTGAAAGAGATGGGAATGGAAAAGGATATCCGGCTCGATTACAGCGTTTACACGTACAACAGCCGTGCGCAGGCATTCTGGCAGGAGCAGGGCGTGCAGCGTGATACCGTTCCGTATGAGCTGAACGAGCGGGAAATCGGAAAACGTGACAATACGAACAGCGAAATGGTGGTCTACGGCTACCTTCCGATGATGGTTTCCGCCCAGTGTGTCCAGAAGAACCTGAACGGCTGCAATCACAGTTATTCTCTGGTACGCTTAAAAGACCGGATGGGAAAATACTTCCCAGTGAAGAGTTACTGCACCTCGTGCTACAGTGTGATCTACAACAGCCTTCCGCTCGGCCTGGTAAAAGAAGCCGATGAGATCCGGTCCATGCATCCGGCTGCGGTGCGGCTGAATTTTACCATCGAGACACTGGAGGAGACAAAAGAAATCGCCGCTGCGTTTGCTGGAACGTACTGTAAAGGAATCGCAGTTCCGGCCGAACAGGAATATACCAAAGGCCATTTCCGCCGGAAAGTAGAGTAAACGGTGAGAAAAAATAAGGGGAATTTATGGAAAATACCATTGTTCAGTTATCAAAATATGTGATTACCTTCCTCATGATCTGTTTTACCGTGCAGTCGTTTGCTGCACTCAAAGAGCGGGATGAGGATGAGCGCCATTACATTCTGATGCGGCAGATCATCATGATCATTCTGATGAATTTCATCTGTTTCTTCGTGATGTTCCTCCAGGAGGGCGAAGTATCAACGATTCAGATGTTTCTGCTCACGATGGCGTATATCCTGGGCGTACAGATCCTGTACCGCCTGATTTACCGGAAGGCATCGATGATCCTGGTAAACAACATGTGTATGCTGCTCTCGATCAGCATGATTATTCTGACGAGACTGAGCGTGTCAAAGGCGATGTCCCAGTACAAAATTCTGGCGGCATCCACACTGCTCTGCTTCATCATTCCGGTCATTGTCCGAAAGGGCAAGTTCCTGAAAAATCTGACTTGGATTTACGCTGTGCTCGGAATTGCCATGCTTTCCGTCGTTATGGTGCTTGGCTTTACTTCCGGTGGTGCGAAGCTGTCGATCGAAATCCACGGCATTACGTTCCAGCTCTCCGAGATTGCCAAGATCACACTCGTGTTCTTTATGGCAGGCATGCTGCGCGAGGATAATTCCTTTGGAAACGTTGTGAAAGCAACGGTCATTGCGGCAGTTCATGTGCTGATCCTTGTTGCATCCACCGACCTTGGAACTGCGTTCGTCTTCTTTATGGCGTACGTGGTTGTAATCTATGTGGCAACGAGAAAAGCCAGATATCCGCTTTTGGGACTTGCGGGAATGAGTGCCGCCTGCGTTGTGGCATATTTCCTGTTTTCCCATGTACGGAACCGTGTGGCACTCTGGCAGGATCCGATCGGAAACTGGGATATCAGCAGCCAGTTAGCACAGGGCCTCTTCGGCATGTGCTCCGGCGGATGGTTCGGAACCGGCCTTTTCGAGGGACGGCCTGACATTATCCCGGTTGCAACGAAAGACTTTATTTTCTGTGCGATCTGTGAGGAGATGGGCATTATCTTCGGAATCTGCCTGATTCTGCTGTGCATGTCCACATTCCTTCTGATTATCAATATTTCCATGAAGATGAGCAAACGGTTCTACAAACTGATTGCCATGGGTCTTGGAACGGAATATGCGACACAGGTGTTCCTCACCATCGGAGGAACCATTAAATTTATTCCTATGACAGGTATCACGCTGCCGCTGGTCAGCTATGGAGGAAGCTCTATGTTCTCCACGGTGCTGATGCTGTCGATCATTCAGGGATTGTACATCTTAAGGGAAGACGAAGGTGAGGAGCTTGAGAAAAGACAAAACAAGAAGAAACGAAACCAGCAGAAAAACGACCCAGGCGCCAAGAAAAAACGACGCCCGGACGAAGAGACCGAAAGACGAAAGAAGAGCGGCAGCCGGAACGACGGACAGGGAACCCGCCAGAAGTACCGCGAGCAGCCGGATGAATTCGAACGGCGGATCGAAGAGCAGACCGAGAACAGCCTCCACTGGTAAGGCGGCAAACAACGGCGCAGGGCCGTATCTGATCGTTTCGTTCCTGTTCGTGGCCATGTTTCTTGGGCTGATCGCGTATCTCGTTTACTTTAATGTCGTGCGGAAAGAAGAATTTCTGAATAGTTCTTACAATACGAGACAGAATAACTATGCAGAGCGCGTGATCCGCGGAACAATCTATTCTGCGGACGGCCAGGAACTGGCAAAGACGACGACAGATGAAAACGGGGATGAGGTAAGAACGTATCCGTTCGGCAGCCTGTTTGCGCAGGTGGTTGGCTACACGGGAAAAGGAAACAGCGGCCTCGAATCTTCCTACAACTATATGCTGATGGAGTCCCATACAAGTAAGTTAAAGCAGGTAAAGAATGAATTCAGCGATGCGAAGAACCCGGGAGACAGTCTCTATACAACGCTGAATACAACACTCCAGCAGGCCGCGGCCGATGCACTGGACGGATACCGCGGTGCAGTTGTCGTGCTGGAGGCAAAAACGGGCCGTGTACTTGCCAATGTGAGCAATCCGGTTTTTAATCCTAATACGATTGATGAGGACTGGGAGGCACTGAACGCAGACGATGAGAGCGGCGTGTTTCTGAACCGCGGTCTGCAGGGAAGATATCCGCCGGGATCTACGTTCAAGATTGTTACTTCGCTTGCGTATCTCCGTCAGAACGGCACACTGGACGGTTTTTCGTTCGACTGTGACGGTGAGCTGACAGCAGGAAACTATACGATTCACTGCTCCGGCGGTGAAGTGCATGGACCGGAAGATTTTGCAGGTGCGTTTGCACATTCGTGCAACTCTGCCTTTGCACAGATTGGCCTTGGGCTGGATAAAGATGCCTTCCGCTCGCTGGCGGATTCCCTGTATCTGAACAGCCGTCTGGATCTGGAGCTTCCGACCAGCAAAAGTTCTTTCGACCTTGATTCGACAACGGCGGATGCTCTTGTGATGCAGACCTCCATTGGCCAGGGCGATACGCTGGTAACACCGATGGAGATGGCACTGATCGCCTCCGCGGTTGCAAATGACGGAGAAATGATCAAACCGCGTTATGTGGACAACATTGTGTCTGCGGACGGACAGGCAGTCAAAACCTTTTACAAAGAGTCTCTTGGCACGGTAATGTCCGAGAGCGAAGCCAATACGCTGACAGAGCTGATGAAAGGCGTTGTCCAGAGCGGAACTGCAGTTTCACTTTCGGATCTGCCGTACAATATCGCCGGTAAAACAGGAACCGCAGAACACGGAAGCGACGGAGAGACACCGCATTCCTGGTTTGTCGGATTCTCCAATGCGGATGATCCTGATATTGTCATTGCTGTTGTGGCAGAAAACGGCGGATATTCGAGTGAAGTCGCTGTACCGATTGCAAGACAGGTAATTGAAGCATATTATGCACAGCAGTAAACGATGAAAAAAACGCGTTCGAACCGGAAAGGATGGGTTCGAGCGCGTTTTCTGAATTTTTAGAAAAATGTTAGAAAAAGGATGCGGTTTTAAGGTTGCGCGGGGGCGGGAAAAGAGGTATACTTTTTAACAGAAGATCTGGCGGCAAGCGGGAAGAAAAGAGCTGTCAGGGAATGGAAAAAGCCAGAAGGAGCTTAAAACGTATGATCGAAGCAGTAAGCTGCGGAGGTATCGTAATCTACCGTGGAAAAATATTGACGCTTTACAAAAGCTACCGCAACAAATATGAAGGCTGGGTTCTGCCGAAAGGAACCGTTGAGCCGGGAGAAACCCATGAACAGACTGCTGTCCGCGAGGTATATGAGGAGTCCGGCGTACACGGCACCATCATCAAGTACGTGGGAAAAAGCCAGTACAGCTTCAGCATTCCGGAGGACACCGTGGAAAAAGAGGTGCACTGGTATCTGATGGTCTCATCCGGCTACTACAGCCGTCCACAGAGAGAAGAATACTTTGTGGATTCGGGCTATTACAAGTATCACGAAGCATATCATCTGCTGAAGTTTTCCAATGAACGGCAGATTCTGGAAAAGGCCTATCAGGAGTATCTGGAACTGAAGAGAGCAAATTTATGGAAGGTTCAGCCACAGGCTCAGGGAAAATATGGTAAACTGGTATAAAAATCTGTACGTCGGGGATACTGCAAAAAAGAAACAGAAAAAATGGATGCGCCGGATTGAGAACAAAAAAGCAGTTCCGGGAGTCTGGCTCCTCACACTGCCTTCCAATCAGCAGAACAATCTGGATGTAATTCCGGCGGATCTGCTTTTACAGCCGGCCGTGCGGAGAAACTGTCCGATGATTGTCGGACTTGCCGTGTCGCGCGAGGAAGCTTTTGAGCTTGTGGAGGCGATCGCATTGGAAACTTATCGGGAAACCGGAGAAGTAAAAATCCGGGAATGGCTGCTGAACCGGATTGAGGGATGTGAATGATACATATACTATTCATGATTTTGAAGGCACTGGGGATTTTACTCCTTGTTTTACTGTTTCTCGTGCTTCTTATCGTCTGCACCGTCCTGTTTCTTCCTTTTTGCTACCGGGCGCAGGTTCTGAAAGAAGAAGAGGGATTTGCCTGCGTAAAAGCGAGCGGAAGAGTATCGTGGCTTTTCGGAGCTGTCGCGCTGACGGCCTCGTATGAGGAACAGAAGCCGGAGGCGCAGATTCTGCTTTTCGGGGCATCACTGGAAACATGGAAACGGCGGCTGAAAAAGATCCGCCGGGGAGAAGCGTCCGTGCCCCGGACGGAGGAAAATGAGACAGAAAATGCGCCGGAAGCAGAAAAAACAGCAGAGCAGAAAGCACCGGACCAGAAAGAAAAGCAGCAGAAGGTGACAGCACAGAAGGAGCAGCCAGAGCAAGAGCAGGAACCGGATGCGCCGAAAAAAAGCATTCTGGAACGGTTTTTCGGAAGGATCGAATATCTTCCGGAAAAACTGCTGAATCTTGCCAGCCGTCTGCTGCAGACAGCTTTCCGGCTGTTGGAACTTCCGTTCCGTCTGCTTGAAAAACTGGAGCAGAAAATCCAGGCAGGCAGACGGTTAAAAAGAAAGTGGGAGAGTGTGAAAAAATTCTTCCGTTCGAAGATGTTCCGTGAGGCGCTGCTCCATGCAAAGAAAGAAGTGCTTTATTTCCTGAAGAAAGCAGCACCGAAAAAAGTAACCGGCACAGTCCGGTTCGGATTTAACGATCCGGCACTGACCGGAGAGACACTCGGCATTCTGGGTATGATTTATGGAAAACTGCCGAAAGACCTTTCCATCCAGCCGGATTTCGAACAGGAAATTCTCCAGGGCGATGTCCGGATGAAAGGAAGTTTTCAGGCTGTGACAGCAGCCGGCATTGCACTTCGATTATTCCGGGATCAGAATCTTCGGAAAACCATACGACATTTCAAACACAAGGAGGCCTAAAAGATGGCAGAAAAGGACAACACATTTCAGAATACCGTAGAAGCACTGTTCCGCGGAATGGACAGTTTTATCACAACAAAGACGGTCGTAGGTGAGGCGATCCACATTGAGGATACGATTCTTCTGCCGCTGGTAGACGTTTCCTTCGGCGTGGGAGCGGGTGCATTCGCAGAAAATGCAAAGAACAATGCAGGAGGCGGTATGGGCGGAAAAATTTCTCCGAGCGCCGTTCTTGTCATCAGCAAAAACGGAACGCGTCTGGTCAACATCAAAAACCAGGATGCTGTGACCAAAATCATTGACATGGCTCCGGATCTGATCAGCCGCTTTACCGGCAAAAAGGAAGAGGACGGGTATACCGCAGAGAAAGTAGAGCATATAATAAACCAAGAGGCGGATAAGGAGTAAGCTCGTTTGTGCAGAATTTTAGGTTTTCTGCTGTTTTGGATGGGGGTCGGGCTTCTCATCAGCCTGATGATCCGCAGCTCATTTCTTACGGTTCTTGCGGCCGCTCTGCTGCTGTGCGTGGGATATCATCTGTTCTGCAATACAGGGGAATAGTGAAAGATGCACAAAAAGATCGGAAATGAACTGGCTGATTTGTACAGAGAAATACTTGCAAAATGAAGAAAGCTGCGCTATAATAAGTCCATCTTAAATGAATCAGCCAACTATACTAATATCATAGATCAAGACGAGGGCGTCTTACCAGAATGAAAGTTTCGGTAGGATGCTCTTTTTCTTTTGCTAAGCATATGGATCGTTGGCAGGTTCAGCTTAAGAGACCACGCTATTTTTTTCTCCCTTTTAAAATATAAAAAATAGAGCACAACAGGGCATAAGCGAAAACTTATGTCCTGTTTGCTCTTCCCAGAACTTTTTTTAAAATCTTAATTCTATTTTTAAACAGCAAAAAAGCCTTCCCGGACTGGAAAGGCCTTTTAACCATTCAACTTATGCACGCTCTACTTTTCCGGATCTTAAGCAGGAAGTACATACGTACATTTTCTGCGGTACACCGTCAACTTTAACTTTGACAGATTTTACGTTAGATTTCCACATTTTATTGCTTCTTCTATGTGAATGACTTACGTTGTTTCCGAAATGAGCACCCTTCTCACAAATTGCACACTTTGCCATGATTGCACCTCCTTGACATACGTACTTGAGTCAAAACGCATTTTAGACTCACAACATAAGTCATTCTAACAGATCTATACCGGTTTTGCAAGTAAAAAATGAAAAAATTATATGAATTTTGAAGGTTTTTCATTTTAAACTTTCTTTTTTGCGGAAAAGCGGTTATAATGTATCGTAGAGTGGAGTCAGTTATTCCTGTCTCCATGTGTTTTGAATAGTATGATGGAATTGGAGGATACAAGGCATGAAAGGTCGTATGAATACAGGCTTGGGAGAAATCGTAATCAATCCGGATGTAATCGCCCTGTATGCGGGCAGCGTTGCTGTGGAGTGCTTCGGCATTGTCGGAATGGCAGCGGTAAACATGAAAGATGGACTGGTCAAACTTCTGAAAAAAGAGAGTCTGACACACGGAATCAATGTATCGATTTCGGAAAATAAAATTTCCCTGGATTTCCACGTGATTGTTTCTTACGGAGTCAGTATTTCTGCCGTAACAGATAACCTGATCAATAATGTGAAATACAAGGTGGAAGAGTTCACCGGAATGGAAATTGAAAAAATCAACATCCTGGTTGAAGGCGTTCGCGTCATCGACTGATGGTAATAGGAGGAAATGAAGAAAGTGGCTACAAATACAATTGATGCCGGCTTACTGGCAAAAATGTTTCTGGCTGGTGCAAAAAATCTGGAAGTAAAGAAAGAGTGGATCAATGAGCTGAACGTGTTCCCGGTACCGGACGGCGACACAGGTACCAACATGACGCTGACGATCATGTCCGCAGTCAAGGAAGTAAACTCGCTCACAGAAGTGAACATGTACAACCTTTCCAAGGCAATCTCTTCCGGTTCTCTGCGCGGTGCCAGAGGTAACTCTGGCGTTATTCTTTCCCAGCTCCTTCGTGGCTTTACCAAGAAGATCCGCGACTATCAAGAGCTGAATGCAGAGATTCTTGCAGAGGCAATGGAAAAAGCAGTCGAGACTGCATACAAAGCCGTTATGAAGCCAAAAGAAGGTACCATCCTGACCGTGGCAAAGGGAGCAGCAGAGAAAGCAGCAGAGCTTGCACCGGAAAGCGAAGATCTGAACGCATTCATCGAGGACGTTCTCGCGCATGCAGAGTACGTGCTCTCCCAGACACCAGAGATGCTTCCGGTATTAAAAGAGGCAGGCGTTGTGGATTCCGGCGGACAGGGTCTCTTAACCGTACTGCAGGGCGCATATGACGCGTTCCTCGGGAAAGAGATTGATCTGAATTTCGAGATGCCGGAAGCAAAGACAGAATTTGTCAGACCGTCCAAAGAGACAGAAAAAGAAATCAAATTCGGCTACTGCACCGAGTTTATCATTATGCTGGAAAACCCGCTTCCGGATGAAGAGGTTTATGCATTCAAAGATTTCCTGAATGGAATCGGAGATTCGATCGTTCTCGTTGCAGACGACGAGCTGGTTAAGGTACACGTACATACCAACGATCCTGGAAAAGCAATTTCCAAGGCGCTGACGTACGGACAGCTGACCAGAATGAAGATCGACAACATGCGTGAGGAGCATCAGGAGCGCCTGATCAAGAACGCAGAAAAGATCGCAGCACAGCAGGCAGAGGAAGATAAGAAGAGAAAAGAAGCAGCAAAACAGCCGCCGAAGGAGAACGGATTCATCGCCGTGTCCATCGGAGAGGGAATCAAAGAGATCTTCCAGGGACTCGGTGTTGATTACCTGATCGAGGGCGGTCAGACCATGAACCCGAGCACCGAGGATATGCTGACTGCAATTGAGAAGGTCAATGCAAAGAATATCTTTATTCTGCCGAACAACAAAAATATCATCCTCGCAGCAAATCAGGCAAAAGCCATGACTGAGGACAAAAATATCATCGTTGTTCCGACCAAAACCGTTCCGCAGGGCATCACAGCCATGATCAGCTATGTGCCGGAGAAATCTGCAGAAGAGAACGAGGAGGCCATGACAGAGGGCATCCAGATGGTAAAAACCGGTCAGGTAACGTACGCAGTACGTGATACCCACATCGATGAGAAAGAGATCCATCAGGGCGACATCATGGGACTTGGCGATCATGGACTTCTCGCTGTCGGACAGGATATTCTTACCGTTGCAGAAGAAACCATCCGCGCCATGGTCGATGAGGACAGCGAGCTGATCAGCATCTACTACGGTGAAGATATGAGTGAGGAAGATGCCGAAAGCCTTGGCGAAAAAATCGAGCAGGCATATCCGGACTGCGATGTGGAAGTAAACTATGGCGGACAGCCGATTTACTACTGTGTCGTTTCGGTTGAATAAGAGTAAGGAAAGAAAAATATGAATACGGAACCCCTGACAACACTGAAGGGGATCGGTGAAAAAACGGAGAAGCTGTTTGCAAAAGTAGGAATCTACAATTTGCAGCAGCTTCTGCATTATTATCCAAGAGATTATGACTGCTATGCAGAGCCGGTTCCCCTTCGCGAATGCAGACAAGAGGAAAAGAATGCGGTATACGGAAGAATTGTCCACAGTCCGTCGGTAAAAGGAAACCAGAGAAAGAGCGTCGTTGTCCTGGAACTCTACGAGGAGCCGGTGCGGCTGCAGCTTACCTGGTTTAATATGCCGTTTCTGCGGAGCACGCTGAAGAAAGGCAGTGTTTTTATCTTCCGCGGAAAGATACAGGAAAAATCAGGCCGTCTCGTGATGGAGCAGCCGGAAATCTTCACTCCTGCCGCATACCATGAGCTTCTGGCAAGTCTTCAGCCGGTTTATGGGCTGACAGCCGGTCTCACGAACAAGATGGTGAGCAAGGCCGTTGCACAGGTGCTGGAACGATGCGCACCTGCGCAGGACTATCTGCCGGAAAAAATCCGTGCCCGGTATGAACTCTGTGAAATCAATTATGCCCTCCATGAGGTTCATTTTCCAAAAGACCAGGAGCATCTGGAAACGGCGCGGCGCAGAATTGTGTTCGAAGAGTTTTTTCTCTTCATCCTGTCCCTGCGGCAGTTAAAAGAGCAGACGGAGGGAATTACCAATGTGTTCCCGATCCGCGCCGTCTGGAAGACGGAGGAAGTCATCGAAAATATGCCGTACCGTCTCACGAATGCACAGATGCGCGTGTGGGGCGAACTGGAGCGGGACTTAAAAGGCCATACCCGCATGGCGCGGCTGGTACAGGGAGATGTCGGAAGCGGAAAGACGATTCTGGCATTCCTTGCAATGATTATGACAGCTGAGAACGGCTACCAATCGGCGCTGATGGTTCCGACGGAGGTTCTGGCGCGGCAGCATTATGAATCGCTCTGCACTCTGTTGAAAGAAAACAATCTGACGGGATACAATCCCCGCCTTCTGACTGGATCCACGAAAGCAAAAGAACGCCGGGAAATCTATGCCAGTCTGGAAGACGGAAGCTGCAAAATGGTGATCGGCACACATGCACTGATTCAGGAAAAGGTACAGTACAAAAATCTGGCGCTTGTCATCACAGACGAACAGCACCGCTTCGGTGTCCGGCAGAGAACGGCACTTGCTGAAAAAGGGGAACCGCCGAATGTTCTCGTTATGAGTGCAACGCCGATTCCAAGAACCCTGGCTATCATTCTGTACGGAGATCTTTCGATTTCTGTGATTGATGAACTTCCGGCGAAGCGTCTGCCGATCAAAAACTGTGTGGTGGATACGTCTTACCGTCCAAAAGCTTACCGCTTTATCACGCGTCAGGTCGAACTGGGCCGTCAGGCGTATGTGATCTGCCCGATGGTGGAGGAGAGCGAGGGTCTGGAAGCGGAAAACGTCACCGACTATACACAGCTCCTGAAAAAAGAGCTGCCGGGCATCACAGTAGAGATGCTGCACGGACAGATGAAGGCGGCGCAGAAAAACGAGATCATGGAGCGGTTCGCCAGCGGAGAAATCCAGGTACTCGTCTCGACGACAGTCGTGGAGGTCGGTGTCAACGTGCCGAATGCGACGGTGATGATGGTGGAAAATGCCGAACGGTTCGGCCTTGCACAGCTCCATCAGCTCCGCGGACGTGTTGGAAGAGGAGAGCATCAGTCCTACTGTATTTTCATCCGCGGAAACAAAGATCAGGAGACCGCCAAACGTCTGGAAATCCTGAACCATTCGAACGACGGGTTTTATATTGCTTCGGAAGATTTGAAACTGCGCGGCAGCGGCGATCTGCTGGGAACGCGCCAGAGCGGGGATATGGAATTCCAGATGGCAGATATTTTCCGGGATGCCGATATCCTGCAGAAAGCGAGTGAGGCGGCTTCAGAACTGCTTGCCGACGATCCTTATTTTGAAAAACCGGAGCATGAACTGCTGAAAAAGGTAATGAAATCGTATCTTGATCTGGAAAACCACGACATTGGATTGTGAAAAATTACAAAAAAAATCCGGCTTTAAAATGCAAAATCGGATAAAAGTAACAGCCTGATTGGATAGTATGGAAAATGACTGTACAATTTCGTGGAAAATTCGTGCGAAATCAGATATTACTTGAAATGCCAAAAAAATTCATGTATCATAAACAAGGAATCAAAAAATGTGCGGACCGTGAGTGTCAAGCGTTCGCCTGAATAATAGTTCGCAGGATGGCTCTTCCAAAATATACAGGGCCGGTCCAAATGGGAGGAAACAGATATGGTAAAGAAAAAACCAGCTGCCCAGGCTAAGACAGCAGAGAACGAGACAGTAAAAGTAGAGACCAAAGCAGCAGAAAAAACAACCGCAGCAGAGAAAGAAGCTGTAAAAGAAGTTGCAAAAGAAGTTGTAAAGGAAACTGCAGTAGCAGAGGAAGCACCTGCAAAAGCAGAAGAAAAACCGGCAGCAAAAGCTGCAAAAACAACCCGCACAACAGCAAAGAAAACAACGACAAAGAAAGCGGCTGCACCGAAAAAACCAGCAGCAGCGAAAAAGCCGGCAGAGAAAAAAGCACCTGCAAAAGCAGCAAAGAAAGAAGCGGAGCAGGAGATGATTCTGCAGTTCGGCGGAAGAGAAATCAAGGAGAAAGATCTGTACGAGAGAATCCAGCAGATCTGGATCGAAGGATATGGCAAGAAAGCAGAGGAATTAAAGAGCCTGAAGGTTTATGTAAAACCGGAGGAATTTACTGCTTACTACGTAATCAATGATGATGTAACCGGAAGCATTGATCTGTAAGTATTATGTACCAGCTCTGCAGGAGCAAGAAAAAAGCGTGAGCTTTTCCGAAAAGAAAAGAGCTCACGCTTTTTGATGCCTGTTCCGGCATCAGGATGTTATACCGGGATGATTAGTACTGGCCAGAAGAACCGCCGGACATCTGGCGTTCCTGCTGCTCAATCATCTTTTTGACCATATAACCTCCGACAGAACCATTCTGTTTGGAAGTCAGGTTACCGTTGTAGCCATCACTGAGCGGCACGCCGAGTTCGCTTGCCACCTCAAATTTGAATTTGTCCAGAGCGCCTTTTGCTTCTGGTACTGCTGCGGTATTCGATGAACGATTCGCCATGTTCATTCCCTCCTTTATCTTTGTGCTTGTTAAAAGCTGCTGTGAAGCAGATCCGGATGTGTTTTTCATCTGTTCTGCTACGGTCATAGTATGTGGAAAGAAAACAAAAATAAACTTCCAGATTCTGTATTTTTTCCGGAAAAGCGGAGAAAGTAAAAGAAGAAGGAAAAATGGAACGTCAGAAAAAAATATAAAAACTGTGTAAAAAATTCACAAAAAGAATTGCGTATTGAAAATAAATTTGTTATAATTGCTGTACATGGTAGTAAAAACAGGAGAAGGGGCGGTTTGCAGTAATGAATATTGGAATCATAGCACACAACAGCAAGAAGAGTCTGATCGAGGATTTCTGTATTGCATACAAGGGAATCCTCATGAAACATGAGGTGTACGCCACCGGAACCACCGGACGGCGGATTGAAGAGGTGACGAACCTTCATGTACACAAGTTTCTGCCTGGAAGCGTAGGCGGAGACAAACAGTTTACCGAGATGATTGAACGCGGCGATATGGATATGGTAATTTTCTTTTACAATCCGACGATGATCAATCCGAAAGAGCCGGATGTCTACAAAATTATCCGTACCTGCGACCAGTACAATATCCCGATTGCAACAAATATCGGAACCGCGGAGTCTCTGATTTTGGGACTTGCAAGAGGAGATCTGGACTGGAGAGAGCAGTTGAAAGCCGACTGATCCATCAAACAAAAACAGTAAGGACGAAAATAAGACCAACATGAGAGTAATAGCAGGAAAATGCCGGAGTCTTCCATTAAAGACGGTTCCCGGCAGACAGACCCGGCCGACGACGGACCGGATCAAAGAAACCTTATTTAATATGCTTCAGCCGTATCTGCCGGATGCGCGTTTTCTCGATCTGTTCGCCGGAAGCGGGGCGATCGGAATCGAGGCGTTGAGCCGCGGCGCCGAGCGCGCGTGGTTCGTAGAGCAGAACAAAGCTGCAGCAGACTGTATCCGGCAGAATTTAAAATTTACGAAGCTGGAACAGCAGGCAGTGCTCCTGCCCATGGAAGCGCATGCAGCTCTGCAGTCGCTTCAGGGACAGGAGCCTTTTGACTGCATTTTTATGGACCCGCCATACGATAAGGGACTGGAAAAGGACGTGCTGTATGCGTTCCGCGACGCCTCTTTTATCGGTGAGGATACCTTAATTATTGTAGAAGCATCGCTGAATACTGATTTCGACTGGGCGGAGGATGCCGGATACGAAATTCTGAAGAAAAAAATCTATAAGACAAATGTCCATGTATTCCTTACCCCGAAAAGCAAACACGAAGGAGTAAAAGAATCATGAAGACAGCCGTATACCCGGGAACTTTTGACCCTGTAACGTATGGTCATCTGGATGTTATCTTGCGTGCATCCAAGCTTTTTGACCGCGTAATCGTGGGAGTTTTACATAATTCCTCAAAATCTCCGTTGTTTTCTGTGGAAGAACGTGTTAATATACTAAAGAAAGCGACCCAGGACATTCCAAATGTCGAAGTCCGTTCTTTCAGCGGGCTCGCTGTTGATTTTGCGAAGGAATGCCAGGCGCATACGATCGTCCGCGGACTCCGCGCGATCACAGACTTTGAATATGAACTGCAGATGGCACAGACGAACCGCGTTCTGGAACCGGAAGTAGATACCACGTTTCTGATTACCTCGCTGGAGTATGCGTACCTCAGCTCCACGGTAGTAAAAGAAGTAGCTGCTTTTGGCGGCGACATTCACAAATTTGTTCCGGATTTTGTGGAAAAAGAAATCCGCGCAAAGTATGCCGCCCGAAATTCAGAAGGAATGCCGCAGGATAAAAGATAAGGAGAATTAAAATGAGCAGCAGAATTGAACAGATCATCGAAGAAATTGAGGAGTATGTAGAGAGCTGTAAATATCAGCCGCTGTCTACCACCAAAATCGTTGTAAATAAAGAAGAATTAGAAGAGCTTCTCCGTGAGCTCCGTCTGAAAACACCGGACGAGATCAAACGGTACCAGAAGATCATCAGCAACAAAGATGCGATTCTGGCAGATGCACAGAACAAGGCAGATGCCATCATTGCAGAGGCACAGGCAAAGGCAAGAGAGATGGTAGAGCAGAGTGAAGTGATGCAGTCAGCATACGCACAGGCAAATGAGACCGTCAACAATGCAAACCAGCAGGCACAGGAAATCCTGGATGCTGCAACCAACGATGCCAACAGCATCCGTCTCGGTGCCATCGGATATACCGATGATATGCTTGCCAACTTAAGCAATATTATGACGACTGCATTAAACGATGCAGGAGAGAAATACAACAGCTTTGTAGAATCCCTGACAAGCTGCTACAATACCGTTGTTCAGAACAGAAGTGAGCTCTCCCCGCAGGGTGCTCCGGAAGAAGAGCAGCCAGAGGAAGAAGTTGTCGTACCGGAATATGATCCGGCATCAGAAGAGGAAAGCGAAGAGGAATAAACCAAGCGTTCCTGCGAAAGCAGCACAGCAGAGCTTCCCGGCAAGATAAGGCCAGAGGGGCAGACCGCTGTTATGGATCATACAGTTTGTCTGGGCAGCGACAGAGAGACCGCCGAAGGCGGCGCAGGTAAGGATAGCAGAGACTTTTCCGGCGTAAGGAAGAGAGGACGCGGCAAGCTGTGCGATTCCCGTCGTGATTTCCAGCACGCCGCAGAGCAGGGGCGAGGCGGAACCAAACGGATGCAGATCCATCAGAAGTCCGGACAGAATGGAAAACAGGATGATGTATCCGCCAAGCTGTGTAATGATTTCAAATCCGTTCATGATAGAGGTGTCCAGCAGGTTTCCTTTGGAAGTCTGTTTTGACATCTCTTTTTTTTCCACGGAATGTGTCCGATGGGCGGTGTGCCGGTGCAGGCGGAAGCGGCGGAAAACAAGCCGGAACAGAAAACCAGTTAGAAAATTGGAACCGTAGAGCACGCCGAAGACGAACCCGGGATGGATCTGTCCGGAAAACGCAGTTAAGATAACATAGGAAGACAGAAAAGCAGGACTCGGACTGCTGCAGAAGGTTAAAAGATAGCACGCTTCGTTCCGGTCAATTTCTTCTGCCTCATAGAGCTGGGCAGTGATGCGCGCTCCCATGGGAAAACCGCAGAAAAGACCGAGAAAAAGTGCATAAAACCCAGCCGGGGAAAGACCGAAAACCGTTTGAAAAAAAACTTCTGCACGGGCAGAGATCCGCCGCGCGGCTCCTGTTTCCAGAAGAAGAGATGTCAGAATCAGAAACGGCAGAAGTGACGGAAGAATGGTATGAAACCAGAGATTGACACCCTCGCAGGCATAGAAAAAAGTCCGCGCGGGAAAGATAAGAAGACAGAAAAAAAGAAGCAGGGAAGAGAGAAATAAAAGTGATTTTTTCATGACGTTCGAACCTCCTCCCGCTTTCTAAAATAGAGTATGATGAAGCTTTGAAAAAAAGAAGATGGGAGAAGAAAAAATGAGCGTATTAGCAGGATTAAAACCGGAACGGGTATTTTATTATTTTGAAGAGCTCTGCCGCATTCCGCACGGCTCCGGAAACACAAAAGAAGTGAGCGACTATCTGGTTCAGTTTGCAAGGGACCATGAATTATCCTGGTATCAGGATGCGTCCAACAACGTGGTCATCCGCCGCCCGGCATCGAAGGGATGTGAATTGGCTCCGACCGTGATTCTGCAGGGCCACTGCGATATGGTCTGCGAGAAGAAGCCGGGCAGCAGCCACGATTTTACGAAGGACGGCCTTGAGCTTCACATCGACGGCGATGAGATTTATGCCAGGGACACGACGCTTGGCGGAGACGACGGAATTGCCGTTGCCTATATGCTGGCTGTGCTGGAATCGGATGATCTGCAGCTTCCGGCCATCGAGGCACTGATTACGACGGATGAAGAGATCGGACTGCTCGGCGCAGCAGCATTAAACGGGAATGAGTTAAAGGGAAGAACACTGTTAAATATGGATTCTGAAGAGGAAGGCATTCTCACCGTATCGTGCGCAGGCGGTATGACAGCCATGATGGATCTGCCGGTGCGCAGAAGCGAAGTGATGGGTGAGCAGATGGAAGTGACGATTTCCGGTCTTGCCGGTGGCCATTCCGGTACGGAAATCCACAAAAACCGTGCCAACTCCAACATTCTGGCGGGCCGTTTCCTGTACGAACTGGCAGGAAAGATGGATTATGCCCTGATCGAGCTGGAGGGCGGTTTAAAAGACAACGCCATTCCGCGGACAACCCGCATGCTTCTTGCCATCGACGGCGGAGAGAAAGAGATCTTAAAAGAGGAAGCATTACGCTTCACCGAAAATCTTTGCAGAGAGTACAGCGGAACAGATGACGGTATTACCGTTACGGTAGAGAAAACAGGCGAGGGCGCTGCACCGGCGCTTCATCCGGTCAGCCTGCAGAAAACCGTCTTTTTCCTGATGAATCTTCCGAACGGGGTACAGAAGATGAGCGGCCAGATCCCGGGACTGGTGGAAACATCCCTGAACCTCGGTATTCTGAAATTAGAGCCGGATCACCTGCATGCGTGTGCGAGTGTGCGGAGCTCCGTGGGAAGTGCAAAAGAAGCCCTTTCCGACAAGCTGGAGTATCTGATCGGTTTCCTGGGCGGTGAGTTCCACGTAGAGGGCGCGTACCCGGCATGGGAGTATAAAGAGGATTCTGCCCTCCGCGATCTGATGGTGGTGGAATATGAAGCCATGTATGGACAGAAACCGGCAGTGGAAGCGATTCATGCCGGACTGGAATGCGGTCTGTTCTATGAAAAGCTTTCCGGTCTTGACTGTGTATCTTTCGGCCCGAACATGAAAGCAATCCACACGACCGAGGAGCGGCTTTCGATTTCCTCCGTGGAGAGAACGTATCAGTACCTGTGCCGCGTTCTGGAGCAGCTTTCGAAACGGCAGGCATAAAAAACTGCCCGTGTCTATTTCAAAAAAGTTTCTGAAAAACAGTCATAAAACAGAAAAGACAGGCATAAAGTAACAGGGTGGGGATTGAATTTCCAAAGCGTTTACCATCCGATAAGAAAAATGGCTGAAAGCAGGAGCAAAAAAGGAGATTAGGGGACATGGATATACTGTTATGGCATGAGATTCTGGAACCATACGAGCTGGCTGTCAAGGAATTACAGGTGAAATTCCGGCATCTGATCAAGGAGCACCACGGAAAAGGGCTGTACTCACCGATCGAGAGCGTGAGCGGCCGTGTGAAGAGTGTTTCCAGTATTCTGGAAAAAATGCAGAGAAAGGGCATTGTGCCCGAAGAGATGGAGGAGCAGGTGGAGGATATCGCGGGCATCCGCATCATCTGCCAGTTCGTTGAAGATATCGAAAAGGTTGCCGACCTGATCCAGAAGCGGTCGGATATTGAGATTAAGAGCGAGAAAGACTACATCCGCCACATGAAGGACAGCGGTTACCGGAGCTATCACCTCATTGTTTACTATACCGTGGAGACGATGAACGGCCCGAAGCGCATCCAGGTGGAAATCCAGATCCGCACGATGGCGATGGATTTCTGGGCGACGATTGAGCACTCGCTGCAGTACAAATATAAGGCAAACATTCCGGATCACATCCGGGAGCGCTTAAGTGCAGCTGCAAAGGCGATTATTGTGCTGGATAATGAGATGTCCTCTGTGCGGAGTGAGATTATGGATGCACAGAATTCCTCCCAGATACAGCGGAATCTGATCACGGATATCCTGAATAATATCGAGAATCTTTACAAGGTGACGAACAAACGCGAAGTAGAAAAAATTCAGGATGAGTTTTATCACATCTATGCGCAGAACGATCTGCAGGAGTTAAAACGGTTCCACAAAGAACTGGATCTGATTGCAGAGGGATACCGCGCACAGGCAATTACAGACGAACTTTAGAACAAAAGGGGATAAACGGATATGATCACACTGCCGGAAGCCTTTGAGCAGGAGATGAAACAGCTGCTCGGTGAGGAAGAATATGAGGCATACCGCAAGACATTTGACGAGGCGGTACATAGAGGACTGCGGGTAAACAACGGAAAAATTTCGACAGAAGAGTTTCTTAGGCGGACCGATATTCCGCTTAAGAAGGTTCCGTGGATCCCCAATGGATTTTATTACGATGAAGAGAGCTGCAATCCGGCAAAGGATGCCGATTACTATGCGGGCCTGTATTATCTGCAGGAGCCGAGTGCGATGACACCGGCATCCCGCCTTCCAATTGAGCCGGATGACCGTGTGCTCGATCTCTGTGCGGCACCGGGCGGAAAGGCAACGGAGCTGGGAAGCCGGATCGGTGAGGGCGGCATGCTGCTGGCAAACGATATCAGCAATTCGCGGGCGAAGGCGCTGCTGCGCAACCTGGAAATCCAGGGAGTGGGACGTCTTCTCGTGACGAGCGAGGATCCGGAAAAATTAGTAACCTTGTATCCGGCCTTTTTTGACAAGATCCTTCTTGACGCGCCGTGCTCTGGGGAGGGCATGTTCCGAAAAGAGAGCTCAATGCTGCGCTACTACAGTGAAAATGGGCCGGAGCATTATGTGCCGATCCAGAAAAAACTGATCGAGCAGGCGTATCAGATGCTTGCAGAGGGCGGAGAGCTGCTGTACTCTACCTGTACGTTTTCTGTAAAGGAGAACGAAGAGGTCATCGCAGGGCTGCTGGATGCGCATCCGGATATGGAAGTGCAGGAAATTACCCCGGGTTACGAAGGGTTTGCGCCGGGAGTATCCGTGAATGGCCGCGATCTTTCCCGGTGCGTTCATATTTTCCCGCAGCGGATGGAGGGAGAAGGCCATTTCGTGGCGCTCCTGAAAAAGCAGGGAGAGAGCCGGAAACGGCAGCCTTCCCGCCTTTTGGAAACGACAAAGAAGCTGCCGAAAGAGGCGGAAGAGTTTCTTGCTGGCGTGCGCATGGACTGGAAGAATGGTTCGTTTGCCCTTGTGAAAGACCAGCTCTATTTTCTGCCGGAAGGTGTCTGTGCGGCAAAGGGTCTGCGCTATCTGCGGACCGGACTTTCGCTTGGCACCGTAAAGAAAAACCGCCTCGAGCCGTCCCAGGCGCTGGCGGCGTATCTGAAAAAAGAAGAATACGTTTCGTGTTTGACCATTCCCAAGGGAGATGACCGTGTCATGCGCTACTTAAAGGGTGAGACACTCTCGTTTTCCGAGGAAGAGTGTCAGGGGAAAAAGGGCTGGGTGCTTGTGTGCCTGGATGATTTCCCACTTGGCTGGGGAAAAATAAACAACGGAACGTTAAAGAATAAATATTATGCAGGATGGCGGATGGTATGAGTAAATTACGACTCGATAAATATCTGGCGGACATGGGTGTGGGAACACGCCAGGAAGTAAAGGCCCTGATCCGGAAGGGACGGGTGGCCGTAGACGGAATTACGGCAAAAGCCCCGGAACTGAAAGTCGACCCGGATGAAGCGCAGGTGACTGTGGACGGAAACAGCATTTCCTATGTGAAAATGGAATACTGGATGCTCCACAAACCGGCGGGTGTCGTCTCTGCGACGGAGGACCGCCGTGACCGGACCGTACTCGATCTTTTAAGTGATGCGGCAAGAAAAGACCTCTTTCCGGTCGGACGGCTCGACAAGGACACCGAAGGGCTGCTGCTGATTACGAACGACGGAGCCCTTTCCCACCGGCTGCTCTCTCCGAAATCGCATGTCTCGAAAGTGTATGAGGCCGTGATTGACGGAAAAGTGAAAGAAGAAGATCGGCAGGCATTTGCCGAAGGACTCGACATTGGGGACGACAAACCGACACTTCCGGCCGAGCTTACCATTCTGGAAACGATAGAAAAAGAGCCTGGCATTTTTGAAAGCCGGATCCGCATTACCATCTGTGAGGGCCGCTTCCACCAGATCAAGCGCATGTTTGAGAAGGTCGGAAAAACGGTCGTCTATTTGAAACGGCTGTCGATGGGGAGCCTGGAACTTGATCCGGCGCTGCCAAAGGGCAGTGCCCGTCTCCTGACGCAGGAAGAAAAAGCGGCGCTTGGCATAGCGGACGCCGAAACACAGAAAGGAAAGTAAAGCATGCCTTTTTTACCAATTACAAGAGAAGAGATGAAGGAACGGGGAATCGAACAGTTTGACTTTGTCTATGTCATCGGAGATGCCTACGTGGACCATTCCTCGTTCGGACCGGCAATCATCAGCCGTGTGCTCGAGGCGAACGGCTATTCCGTCGGCATCATCTCACAGCCGGACTGGAAGGACGAGAACAGCATTTCGATTTTCGGTGAACCGCGTCTTGGCTTTCTTGTCTCTTCCGGAAATATGGATTCCATGGTCAACCATTATACCGTGGCGAAAAAGCACCGAAAAACAGATGCCTTTACGCCGGGCGGTGTCATGGGAAAACGGCCGGACCGCGCGGTTACCGTGTACGGCAATCTGATCCGGAGAACGTATAAACATACACCGATGATCCTCGGCGGCATCGAGGCATCGCTCCGGCGCCTTTCGCATTACGATTACTGGTCTGACCAGGTGCGCCGCTCCGTCCTTCTCGATTCCGGTGCGGATCTGATTTCGTACGGAATGGGAGAACTTTCGATCGTAGCGATTGCAGATGCACTTGCGGCTGGCATTGACGTTCATGATGTCACCTTTATTCCGGGAACCGTTTATCGGAGCAAAACGCTGGATCACCTGATTGACCCGGTGGTGCTGCCGTCATTCGAGGAGGTGCGGGAGAGCAAGCGGACGTATGCGGAGAGCTTTGCGATTCAGTATAAAAATACCGATGCCATCAATGCGAAGCCGATGGCAGAGCCGTATGAGGGCCAGGGCTACATTGTACAGAATCCGCCTTCCCGTCCTTTGACAGAGCAGGAGATGGATGATGTCTATGCGCTTCCATACATGCGCGCCTATCACCCAAGCTATGAAAAAGACGGCGGTGTGCCGGCGCTTGGGGAAATCAAATACAGTCTGACGAGCAACCGCGGCTGCTTTGGGTCCTGCAGTTTCTGCGCGCTGACGTTCCACGAGGGACGCGTTGTGCAGACGAGAAGCCACGAATCCATTCTGGCGGAAGCGCGGCAGATGGTTCAGGAAAAAGAATTTAAAGGCTATATTCACGATGTCGGCGGCCCGACGGCGGATTTCCGCGGTCCGGCATGCAAAAAGCAGCTCACCAAAGGCGCCTGCCCGAACCGGAACTGTCTCTTCCCGGAGCCGTGTAAAAATATGGTGGCAGATCACAGAGATTATGTGAAGCTGCTGCGGGAATTAAAAGACATTCCGGGCGTGAAGAAAGTCTTTATCCGCTCCGGCATCCGTTTTGACTATGTCCTGGCCGATAAAGACCAGACGTTCCTTTCCGAGCTGGTAAAGGATCACGTCAGCGGTCAGCTCCGCGTTGCGCCGGAGCACGTTTCGAACCGTGTGCTTTCCTATATGGGAAAACCGCGCCACGAAGTATATCAGGAATTTATCCGCCGCTTCGATGCGTGCAACAAAAAGACGGGGAAGCAGCAGTACGCACTTCCGTATTTTATGTCGTCCCATCCGGGGTGTGACTTGGAGGATGCGGTGGAGCTTGCCGAGTACATCCGCGATATGGGATTTATCCCGGAGCAGGCACAGGACTTCTATCCGACGCCTTCCACACTTTCCACCTGTATGTACTATACCGGTCTTGACCCGCGGACGATGGATCCGGTTTACGTGCCGAAATCGCCGCATGAGAAGGCGATGCAGCGTGCGCTGATTCAGTACCGGAATCCGGAGAACTATGAGCTCGTCTGCGAGGCACTGCGCCGGACACACCGGGAGGATCTGATCGGATTCGGACCGAAATGTCTCGTACGGCCGAGAAAGATGGCCGGGGAGGCAGGAAAACCGTCAAGAGGAAAAGGGTCCAACGGAAAAGGCTTTGGCCAGAAGACGGCGAATGACCGTTCCGGACAGGGAAAAGCCAAAACAGGCGGACGGCCGAAAAAGACGCTCCGCAACGTGCACAAAAAGAAATAAACACGCAGAAGATGAGCGGGGATCTTATCGAAGAAGGGAAATGACAGAAGAATGAAGATCAGAAAAGGGGATTACGGCTATATCCGCCGGGAAAAGAAAAAAAGACTGCTTGTGATACTGGGACTGTTCGTCCTTCCGGCCATCGTTTTTATTGTCGGGCTTGTGCTTGCAGACGGAAACAAGAGCAACATTTTTACGGTTGTCGCCGTAGTAGGCTGTCTGCCGGGCTGCCGCGCCGCCGTCGGTTTTATCATGATGGTTATGCAAAAGCCAGTGGACAAAGCAGTGTACGATGCCATTGAGGCAAAAAAAGGAAAACTGCTGATGGGATATGAAATGTATATCACACAGGAAAAATCGAGTCTGATGATCGAAGCAGCGGCGTTCTGCGGTGAGGAGATCGCCTGCTACACCACGCGCGCCAAAGACCAGAAACAGATCGAGGACTGCACTACGTATCTGAACAAGATCATCCGTGCCAACGGCTACAAATGCCATGTGAAGATTTTTGATCGGGAAAAAGCATTTCTGGAGCGCCTCGATTCCCTGAACCGCAACTACGATGAGCTGGAAAAGAGCGCCAGTGAAAACTTCAAACCGGATGAGCGGTACCCGGATCTGTCCCGCACGGAACTGGTGAAACACACGATGCTGGCGCTGGCACTGTAGGAGACCATTGCTATGAGAGAACTGACCGTGACAGAAAAAGACTGCGCGCAGCAGCTCATCAAATATCTGTCCAAATATATGGAGGAGGCGCCAAAGAGTTTCTTCTATAAAATGCTGCGAAAGAAAAACATTGTGCTGAACCAGAAAAAGGCGGACGGCAGTGAAAAGCTGAAAACAGGCGATACGATCCGGATGTATCTGGCGGAAGAGACCATCGAAAAATTTCGGAAAACACCGGAAAAACCGGCGGCTGGAAAACAGGTAAAGTATCCGAAGCTGGATATCGTCTATGAAGACGAAAAAGTAATTTTCCTGAACAAGACGGCAGGTGTCCTCTCACAGAAGGCGAAAGAGACGGATGTGAGCCTTACCGAAGCGCTCGGCGCCTATCTTTCGGAAAAAAATGCCGGGGAGGAGACCATGTTCCGCGCCGGACTCTGCAATCGTCTGGACCGGAATACCAGCGGTCTGATTCTTGCCGGAAAAACCGTTGCGGCGACGCAGCAGCTTTCAGAACTGATCGCAGAGCGGGCTGTTGGAAAATACTATCTGACGGTTGTAAAAGGAACCGTGACAGAGACAGAGCGGATCCGCGGATACCTCACAAAAAATGAGAGGACAAACCGTGTTTCGATTCAGAGAGAGCAGCAGGGAGATGCTGTTTACATAGAAACCGCATACCGGCCGCTCTGTGCCGGAAGAGGCTGTACGCTGCTGGAGGTTGAGCTGGTGACCGGAAAGAGCCATCAGATCCGCAGCCATCTCGCGAGCATCGGTCATCCGCTTGCGGGAGATACGAAATACGGGGATGCGGAGTTTAACCGCCGCTTCCGGGAAAAATACGGACTGAAATACCAACTTCTCCATTCGTGGAAGGCGGTATTTCCAGAGCTTACGGGCACCTTATCGGATCTGTCCGGAAAAACCTTTACAGCGCCCCTGCCATCATCCGTGCGCCGGATTTTACAGGGAGAACATTTGACGGGAGAAGGATTATGAGCCGAAAAGACAACGAAAAGAAAGAAACAAAACCAAGAAAAACGGAGGAGACGAGCATCGGACGGGAAATCTGGGAATATGTAAAAATGATCGCCATTGTCGTGGCAGTCGTTGTTTTTGTGGAGCAGGTCATTGTCATCAACGCAAGAATCCCATCTCCTTCCATGGAAAACACGATTATGACCGGAGACCAGATCTTCGGTAACCGCCTTGCTTATGTAAAGAGCGATCCGCAGCGGTATGACATCGTTATTTTCTATTATCCGGACGACGAGAAGCAGAAGTTTATCAAGCGCGTCATCGGACTGCCGGGAGAGACGGTTACGATCCGCGACGGAAAGGTGTATATCAACGATTCCACCGAGCCGCTGTGCGATGATTTCTGCCCGGAAACACCGGTCGGCGATTTCGGACCGTATGAGGTGCCGGAGGGCTGCTACTTTATGCTCGGCGACAACCGGAACGTATCAAAGGATTCCCGCTACTGGCTGAATCCGTACGTAGAGAAAGACAAGATCATCGGCAAGGCCTTTCTGCGCTACTGGCCGCTGAACAAAATTTCTCTGATTGAATAAGAACAGAACGAAGACGAGGACAGGAATTATGGCATGGACATCGAGGGGACTCCGCGGATCAACGTTGGAGGAAATGATCAACCGCACAAACGAGCAGTACCGTGACAAGCATCTGGCACTGATCCAGAAGGTGCCGACGCCGATCACCCCGATCAAAATAGATAAGGAGAGCAGACACATCACGCTGGCTTATTTTGAAAAGAAGAGTACCGTTGATTACATCGGCGCTGTACAGGGCATTCCCGTCTGCTTCGATGCCAAAGAGTGCAAAACGGATTCCTTTCCGCTCGCAAACATCCACGAGCACCAGGTCACGTTTATGAAAGATTTCGAGCAGCAGGGGGGGATTTCCTTCCTGCTGCTGTATTTTACGGCGCGGGACGAATATTATTACCTGCGGTATGAGACGATGAAAACCTTCTGGGACCGCGGACAGAACGGCGGAAAGAAGCATTTTTCCTACACCGAGCTTGAAACGTCATTCTTCCTTCCCAGAACGGGAAGCAGCGTTCTCGTCCCGTACCTGAACGGAATCCAGAAGGATCTGGAGATACGGGATTCGAAAGCGGATTAAAATTTTGAGTTGACAGGGAAAATGTTTTCCGATATACTAACCATAGTTTTAAATTCAATATGGTAATATGGTAGTGGACTAAAGCGAAAAAGTGAGGACAACAAAACATGGATCGATTAATTCATACCCCGGAAGGCGTCCGGGATGTCTACAATCAGGAATGTACGAAAAAATTATACATGGAGAATCAGATTGAGCAGGTATTTCATGCGTTTGGATATCAGGATATTGAAACACCGACGTTCGAGTTTTTTGATGTATTCGGAAGAGAAGTGGGAACAACACCGTCCCGCGAGCTCTACAAATTCTTTGACCGCGACGGCAACACCCTTGTGCTCCGTCCGGACTTTACCCCGTCGATTGCACGCGCAGCCTCCATGTATTTCATGGAAGAGACGATGCCGATCCGCCTTTGCTACAGAGGAAGCAGCTTCGTCAACAGCAGCAGCTATCAGGGCCGCTTAAAAGAGTCCACCCAGATGGGCGTCGAGCTCTTAAACGATGATTCCGCAATGGCAGACGCAGAGATCATTGCGATGACCGTAAAAGTTATGCTGGATGCCGGTCTTACCGATTTCCAGATCAGCATCGGCCACGTAGGTTTCTTCCAGGCGCTCGCCGAGGAAGCTGCGCTCGCCGAGGATGTTCTGAACGAATTAAAAGAACTGATTTCCATTAAAAATCATTTTGGCGCCGAGGAGCTGCTGGCAAAACAGAACCTTCGAAGTGATCTGTTTGAAGCACTCCGTGATGTTCCGCAACTGTTCGGAAATGCAGAGATTCTCGAAAAGGCAAAAGGCCTTACAAGAAATCCGGCGGCAAGAGAGGCACTCGATCGTCTGGCTACGATCTATGAGATCGTTAAAGATTACGGCTATGAAAAATACGTCTTCTTCGATCTCGGCCTTTTAAGCAAATTCCATTACTACACCGGTATTATTTTCCAGGCCTACACCTACGGCACCGGCGAGCCGATCGTAAAAGGCGGCCGCTACGATGCACTGCTGCAGCACTTCGGAAAGAAAGCGCCGGCGATCGGATTCTGTACTGTCATGGAATCTCTGATGAATGCACTGGAGCGCCAGAAAATTTCTCTTCCGATTGCCAATACGAAAACGATGCTACTCTACCCGGATTTTCTTCAGCCGCTGGCCGTAAAACTTGCTAACGAGCACAGAAGCAAGGGCATGGATGTCGCGCTGGTCTGCTTTGCAAGGGACAAGGTTCTTGCAGATTATGAAGAATACGGCAGAAAGAACCAGTTCGGCGGCATTGTCTATATTCAGAAGAGCGATTCGGTGCTTGCTATCGATTTGTCGACAGGAGAAGTACAGCCGGTGGAGCTGTAGGAGAGGAAGGGTACGAAAAAGATGAGATATTTGACCATTGCACTGACAAAAGGACGCCTGGCGTACCAGACGCTGGAGCTGCTGGAAAAAGTCGGCATCACCTGCGATGAAATGAAAAATAAAGATACGAGAAAGCTGATTTTCACGGACGAAGAGCATAAGCTCCGTTTCTTCCTCGCCAAAGGTCCGGATGTGCCGACCTATGTGGAGTACGGCGCAGCGGATATCGGAATCGTCGGAAAGGACACGATTCTGGAGGAAGGAAGACGCCTCTACGAGGTATTGGACCTTGGCTACGGCAAGTGCCGCATGTGTGTCTGCGGACCGGAATCCGCGCGTGAGCTGCTGCAGCACAACCAGCAGATCCGTGTGGCAACGAAGTACCCAAACATTGCCAAGGATTACTTCTACAACCGCAAGCACCAGACCGTTGAGATGATCAAGCTGAACGGCTCGATCGAGCTGGCACCGATTGTCGGACTTTCCGAAGTGATTGTGGATATTGTAGAGACAGGAAGCACTTTACGGGAAAACGGCCTGACCGTTCTCGAGGAGGTCTGCCCGCTGTCTGCGCGCATGGTTGTCAACCAGGTGAGCATGCGGATGGAAAATGAGAGAATTACCAAATTAATTCAGGATCTGAAAGGAGCACTGGTATGAGAATCGTAAAACTGACAAAAGAGACCACAGAAAATATTCTGGAGAATATGCTGAAACGAAGCCCGACACAGTACGGAACGTACGAGGCTTCCGTGCGGGAGATCATTGAGAATGTAAAAACAAGAAAAGACGCAGCCGTTTTCGAATATACCGAGAAATTCGACCACGCGGTACTCGATGCTTCTACCGTAGAAGTAACACAGGAAGAGATTGATGAGGCGTACAACATCGTAGATCCAGAGCTGATCGGTGTTATCCGCAGATCCATGAAAAATATCCGTGAATTCCACGAAAAACAGAAACAGAACAGCTGGTTCACCTCCACCGAGAACGGAACGATGCTTGGCCAGAAGCTGACCGCCCTGAACCGTGTCGGCGTATACGTTCCGGGAGGAAAGGCAGCGTATCCGTCCTCCGTTCTGATGAACATTCTTCCGGCAAAAGTGGCAGGAGTCAAAGAAATCTGCATGACAACGCCGTGCGGCAGAGACGGAAAAGTCAACCCGGTTGTCCTTGCGGCAGCAAAAGAAGCCGGTGCGGACCGCGTCTTTAAAATCGGCGGTGCACAGGCAATTGCAGCCCTTGCTTACGGAACCGAGAGCATTCCGAAAGTCGATAAAATCGTAGGACCTGGAAACATCTACGTTGCCCTTGCAAAGAAAGCCGTATACGGAAATGTCAGCATCGACTCCATCGCAGGCCCAAGTGAGATTCTTGTCCTTGCTGATGAGACTGCAAATCCGCGGTTCGTGGCAGCCGATCTCTTAAGCCAGGCTGAGCATGATGAGCTTGCAAGTGCGATCCTCATTACCACCTCCCAGGAACTGGCAGAGAAGGTAAGTGAAGAGGTAGACGGTTTCTTAAAAGTCCTCTCCAGAAGCGACATCATCTCCAAATCACTGGACAACTTCGGCTACATCCTTGTCACCGATTCGCATCAGGAAGCGATTGACACCGTAGATGCCATCGCACCGGAGCACCTCGAGATCGTGACGAAGAACCCGTTTGAGGATATGATGAAGGTACATAACGCCGGTGCTATTTTCCTCGGCGAGAACTCCAGCGAGCCTCTTGGTGACTATTTTGCCGGCCCGAACCATATCCTGCCGACGAACGGAACTGCAAAATTCTTCTCCCCGCTGTCCGTAGACGATTTCGTGAAGAAATCCAGCATCATCTATTATTCCAGAGAAGCCCTTTCCGAGATCCACGAGGATATTGAGAGCTTTGCAAAATCAGAGAGCTTGACGGCACACGCCAATTCGATTGCCGTCCGTTTTGAGGGGGAAGAGTAAGTGGAGAACAGAACAGCCAGCGTAGAACGCGTGACAAAAGAAACAAAGATCCGCATGACATTAAATCTGGATGGAACGGGAAAGAGCGACATCCACACCGGCATCGGCTTTTTTGACCATATGCTCGACGGCTTTGCCCGCCACGGTCTTTTCGACCTTTCCGTTTCTGTAGACGGAGACCTTGATGTAGACGGCCACCACACGATCGAGGACACCGGTATCGTGCTCGGAACTGCAATCCGCGAGGCAGTCGGCGACAAACAGGGCATCCGCCGCTACGGCGACAGAATCCTTCCGATGGACGAGACACTGGTGCTCTCGGCCATTGACCTCTGCGGCAGACCGTATCTCTCTTTCCAGGCAGAATTTACACGGGAGAAAGTAGGAGAGATGGAGACCGAGATGGTAAAAGAATTCTTCTACGCCGTTTCCTATGCGGCGCAGATGAATCTGCATATCAAAGTGCTTGACGGCGGAAATAACCACCACATCATCGAGGCGATGTTCAAAGCATTTGCGAAGGCACTCGATGAGGCAACTTCCTTCGATCCGAGAATTGCCGGCGTGCTCTCGACCAAGGGCAGCCTGTAAGAGCAGAAAAAGAGGAGAACAAGAGATGAAACAAGCATTAAAATGTGATTTTACCTGGGCGGATTTTAAGACAAACAGCGACGGCATGGTTCCGGTTGTTGTACAGGATGCGGAAAATGACGAAGTGTTGATGCTCGCCTACGTGAATGAAGAAGCGTTTGAGACGACACTGCGCCTTGGAAAAATGACGTACTGGAGCAGAAGCCGCAATGAGCTCTGGACGAAGGGACTGAGCTCCGGCCATGTGCAGTATGTAAAACAGCTTCTGATCGACTGCGACAACGATACAATCCTTGCCAAAGTAGAACAGGTCGGCGCAGCGTGCCACACCGGAAACCGCACCTGCTTTTACCGGACCCTGGCGGAATAAAAATTTTTGATTCAGAGCATAAAAAGAGCTCCTGTTTCACAGAATAAAATCTGTAGGACAGGAGCCTTTTTATGCAGTTCTGTATCGTTAAAAAGCCATTACAGAAGAAGGTATTTTAAGATAAACAGAACAGCCAGGATGTACATGATCACGCTGATCTTTTTTTCTTTTGCTTTTCCGCTCAGGATCTGGATTGCAACGTAGGAGATAACTCCCATGGCAATACCTTCGGAAATGCTGTAGAAGAATGGCATTGCTCCGATGCAGATGTAGCACGGAATCGCCTCGGAAAGATCGCTGAAATCAATGTTGACTACGTTGGTCAGCATGTAGAAGCCTACCACGATCAGTGCCGGAGCCGTTGCAAAGGACGGGATGGCAAGGAAGATCGGGGAGAGGAACAGAGCGAGGCCGAAGAGGATTGCAGTGGTAACAGCGGTAAGACCGGTACGGCCGCCTTCGGAAACGCCGGAAGCACTCTCAACGAAAGTCGTTGTGGTAGAAGTACCAAGAACAGCACCTGCGCAGGTAGCAACAGCATCTGCCATCAGCGCGCCCTTGATGCGCGGAAGTTTTCCGTTTTTGTCGAGCATGTTTGCCTTGGAAGATACACCGATCAGAGTTCCGATGGTATCAAACATATCGACAAACAGGAATGCAAACATGATCACGAAGAACTCGCCTGTTTTCAGAATGGAGAAATCCAGTTTTCCGAAAATCGGGGCAAGGCTTGGAATGGAAAGTCCGTTGGAAAAATCCGGGAACAGGCTGTAGAAGCCGTTTGCCGGGTTCGGAACGTAGAGACCGCATGCCTGGCAGATCATGCCGAGGATCCAGGTTGCAAGAATTCCCCAGAGGATGTTTCCTTTTACATTGCGTACGACAAGAACAGCGGTGAGGATAACACCGATGACTGCGAGCAGAACGGTGATTCCGACATCGTTAAACGTTCCTGCCACATACTCCGTTCCGTTTAATGTGGCTGCAGACTGCAGGTTGGCATTGTAGGAAGACAGGGAATAGAGGCCTGCCACGGTTGAAGAGTTCGGCAGTACAATTTTTGCATTCTGAAGTCCGATGAATGCGATGAACAGACCGATGCCGACGCTGACTGCAGATTTCAGGCTGACCGGAATGGAGTTGAAGATCGCCTCACGGACGTTGGTCAGAGAAAGTACAATAAAGATGATACCTTCTGCAAAAACGGCGGTCAGGGCTGTCTGCCAGCTATATCCGTATCCGAGAACAACGGTGTAGGCGAAATAGGCGTTGAGGCCCATTCCAGGTGCCAGAGCGAATGGATAATTGGCAAAAAGTGCCATGAGCAGGGTGCCAAGGAAGGCTGCCAGAGCCGTTGCTGTAAAGACAGCGCCGTGGTCCATGCCGGTGGAGGAAAGGATGTTCGGGTTGACGGCAAGAATGTACGCCATCGTCATGAACGTGGTGACACCGGCGATGATCTCGGTTTTGACCGTTGTTCCATTTTCCCGCAGCTTGAATGTGTTTTCCATCAGCTTGCTAAACTTTTCCATAGTTTTCTCTCCTTTTGAATTTTGTAGGCGGAAATGTCGCCTCATAATATGGAAACATCCTAAATGTTACAATATTATCAAGTAGAATGCAAGAAAGAAACGAAAAGAATCTGAAAATTTCTTGTCGAAATTTTTAATTTTTCTATAGACAAATGTCATGATTTCTTTTATGATAAAAAAGGTGTCTTGTAAAATCTGCGTTAAGTAAATGTAAAATATTGAGACCAAAACACGAAAATACTTTGACAGGGATTTTGAAAAGACATCAGAAAAAGACAAGGAAGAAAAAAGAATATGAGTGTAATAGTGTCTTTGATGGGCGGTCTGGGCTTCTTCTTATATGGAATGAAGCTGATGAGTGAAGGACTGCAGAAGGTTGCCGGATCCAAGATGAGAAGCATTCTGGAGGTATTTACGAAGAACCGTGTGATCGGTCTTCTGGTCGGTATTTTCTTTACCGCGCTGATTCAGTCCTCCAACGCTACAACCGTTATGGTGGTCAGCTTCGTAAACTCCGGTCTGATGAAACTGGCACAGGCTCCTGGAATTATCCTCGGAGCAAACATCGGTACGACAGTTACCGGACAGCTGATTGCGTTTGACCTTGCGGATATCGCGCCGCTGTTTGTCATCATCGGTGTTCTGATGGTTATGTTCGTAAAGAACAATCTGACGATCAGCCGTCTCGGCGAGGTTATCTTGGGATTTGGTATTCTGTTTATGGGTATCTCCGGTATCTCAGGAGCCCTGAACGAAGCAAAAGAGATCCCGGCAGTCGTCAACGCCCTCGGTTCCCTGACCAATCCGTTTCTTGCGTTTTTAGTCGGCTGGGTGGCTACCGCGATTCTGCAGAGTAACTCTGCAACGGTCGGAATCATCATGCTTCTTGCAAGAGAGGGCTTGATGGGACTTCCGATCTGCCTGTTTATGATGCTTGGATGCAACATCGGATGTACTATGTCTGCGATTCTTGCCAGCTTCGGCTGCAAAAAAGATGCAAAACGTGCGGCATGTGTCCACCTGCTGTTCAACATCTCCGGAACGATTGTCTGCTCCATTATTTTCCTGCTGTTTGGAAAACAGGTAGTTGACTTCTTTATGGGTATTTCCGGAAACGAAGCAGGCCGTATGATCGCAAATGCAAACTCGATCATCAAGGTATGCCAGGTACTCCTGATGCTGCCGTTTACCCCGCTTCTGGTGAAGGCAACGTACTTTATCATCCGCGGAAATGACGAGGAAGACAAAAAGTTCGAGCTTGCCTACATCAGCTCGAAACATGCGATGTCCCCGACGACTGCAGTTCTGCAGGCTGTCCGTGAGATGGAGCGTATGGCACAGATGGCAGAGACCAACCTGATTCGCGCGATGAATACGCTGGTGACCCGCGATCAGAAAGAAATCGACGAGGTCTACCGTGTCGAGGAAAATATTAATTTCCTGAACAAAGAGATTACGAACTATCTGGTTCACTTAAATCAGGCATCGCTGCCGACATCAGACGTTATGCGCATCGGTGCGCTGTTCCATGTGGTCAATGATATCGAGCGGATTGGTGATCATGCCGAGAATGTCGCAGATTCTGCTGTGCAGATGACGAATGACAATGTGACCTTCAGCAAACAGGGCGAACTGGATCTTTCCGAGATGCTGGATATGGTATTAAAAATTCTCGATGAGTCGATCGAAATGTTTGCAAAGAATGATCTGCAGCACCTGCAGGAGATCATTGATATTGAAAATTCCATTGATCAGGAGGAGCGGGATCTGCAGCAGAAGCATGTAGAGCGTCTGACCCGCAACGAATGTACGCCGGAAGCCGGCATGATCTTCTCCGATCTTGTATCCGGACTCGAGCGTGTCGCGGACCATGCAACCAATATTGCATTCTCCATTCTGGATGAAGATCCGGAAGAGAAAGCAGCCCGCGAGGCAGTTGCAGGAGCAGAAAAATAAGAAATGGATTAAGAGAATAGGAGAAAGGCCCCGAAACATTGGAGTTATGTTTCGGGGCCTTTCTTTCATGCTTATGATGTTTTTTATTTATGGATTTCTTTCACGGGAGAGCGGGCAGTCAGATCGAAGGAGTAGCGGAGGTCAGGGTATTTCCACCCTCTGCAGAGCGGGATGAACCCGCATTCTGCTGGGAATCGCTCTGCTGATCATCTGAAGAGCTGGTGCTCGTTCCGAGGGTCAGGGAGAAGGTCTTTGTCTCATAGGATCCGTTGTCTGGAACCTGTACTTCCACCTCAACGGTTTCGCCGGCAGAGTAATACTGCAGCAGGGATTTCAGCTCGCTGGTGGAGGTGATGGAATGTCCGTCAAAGCTGGTCAGAACGTATCCGGATTTCAGACCTGCATTTTCAGCGGCACCGCCGGAGGTTACTTCGGAGATATAGATGCCGGCCGGCATATTGTATGCCTGCTGGATCTGGCTGCTGACATCGAGGCATTTGATGCCGATCGTTCCCTGATCTTCTGCGGCAACCTTTGTTCTGGTCTGCTCATTCATCAGATTTTCAATGATATCGGAAACACGGGAGACCGGGATTGCATAGCCCATGCCCTCTACCTCTGTAGAAGCAAGTTTTGCGGAGTTGATACCGATGACCTCTCCGTTCATGTTCAGAAGAGCGCCGCCGCTGTTGCCAGGGTTGATGGCTGCATCGGTCTGTAAGTAGGTCTTTCCGGTTGTATCAGTGGAAGAAGTATCTGCCGTTGTTCCATCGGAGCTTCCGTCAGAAGAGGAATCGCTGTCGATCACACGGTTTGCAGCACTGATGATACCGGTCGTAACGGACTGGCCGTAGCCGAGTGCGTTGCCGATCGCAACGACCTGCTCGCCGACCTCAACGGAATCAGAATCGCCCATCGTGGCAACAGCGATGCTGCTCATCGTGTCATCCGGGATCTCGGAGAGCGGAACGGCGATGACGGCAAGATCGTTATCGGCATCGGTACCTTTGATATTTGCCTTGCAGACCTGATTGTTTACAAAACTAACAGAAAGAGTATCGGCATCTTCTACTACATGGTTATTGGTGACGATCAGAAGCTCGGTGTCATTCTTTCCGATGATGATACCGGAACCGCAGCTTGTGGTCTCCTCGGTCTGCGGAGTCTGGGCACCGTAACCGAACATGCTGAAGTAGTTCTGTACTTCCTGTACGGACTGGTTTGTGATGGAGACGATCGACGGCATTGCGTTTTTCGCAATCGTGGAAACATCCATCGTTCCGGTGGAAGTGGAGCTTGAGGATGTGGCAGCGGCTTTTAAGAGGCTGCTGTTGGAAGTCGTCTGCTGTGCAGTGGTTGTTGTTGCAGTGGCTGTCGTGCTTCCGGCAAAGTGGTTGACTGCCTGGAAGGTACCGCCGGCAACACCGCCGAACAGAACTGCGCTTAAGGCGATGGCTCCGATTTTCTTTGCAAGCTTAGCAGCTTTTTTATTTTTGGAAGAAGGTTTTTTTCCGTTGAAGTTGTTCTGCTCTGCTGCCATCATGTTCTCATTATTGGTTTCGTTTTCGTTATTGTAGTTGTTTCTGTAGTCCATCATAATAAATACTTCCTTTCTGGTATCTGTATTTTAAACTGTGTTCCGGAATCGGCTTCCGGTTTTGTTTGCTTCCTTTTTTGTTTCTATGCTTTGCAGTATAATGGGAATCTGTGATGGAAATGTAGTAAAAATGTGAAAAAAATAAGTTCTCTGGAAAAGAGAAAAGTGCTACAATAAGAAACAGAAAAATGATCAGGAAATGAGGAAGTAAGAATGAATAGAGGAATAACACAGAAACAGTATCTGGAGTTGGTCCCGCCGACGGAGGAGGACGCCCGCTCCAGCCAGATGCGGATACTGGATGCATTAAAAGAGAAAGGAATCACCGCATCATTTACCCTTCCAGCGCTGCAGAAACTGTATCCCATCTGCGATGAGGCAGACTATAACATAACGGTTTGCCTCGCATGGAATGGAAGCATCTGGCAGGCGGTTGATCTGGAAGCGGGCGATACAGCAGCAGAGCATTACGGCTATGCCGCTGATCTTGGAAGTACGACCGTCGTTGTGCGCCTGGTAAACTGCAGCGACGGTACTGTGCTTGCCGAGGAGAGCGAATACAACCGCCAGACTGCCTATGGAACCGATATTCTGACGAGAATCTTTGCCTGTAAGGATAAACCGGAGGTACTGCAGGACATCCGTGCGTGTACGATGGAGACATTTACACTGCTCTTTGAAAAACTTCGCCAAAAGACAGGAATTGCGCCGTCGGATGTTCTCTCAATGGTCGTATCCGGCAACACAACGATGATCCATTTCCTGCTGGGACTGGATCCGTTCTGCGTCTTTTCATCCCCGTACGCCGTGCGCGCAGACCGCGTCGGATTCCTTCCGGCGAAAGAGATGGGATTTCCCATGAAGGGATGTGTCTACTGCGTGCCGGGAAAATCCAATTACCTGGGCGGTGATATATTAAGCGGTATGATCGCAACGGAACTCTATAAAAAAGAAACGATCAGCGTTTTTTTTGATATCGGAACGAACGGCGAGCTTGTCGTCGGAAACCGGGAATTTCTGCTCTGCGGCGCAGGCGCTGCCGGTCCGGCGCTCGAGGGCGGCGTGGTCAAAACCGGCATGCGAGCTGCAGAAGGCGCTGTTGATGCGGTAAAAATAGAAGACGGGAAAATCCAGTGCCATGTAATCGGAGAGGGTAAGCCAAAGGGCATCTGCGGTTCCGGCATTATCGATCTGCTCGCGGAATTATTCCTAAATGGCTGGATCAACCTGTTCGGTACCCTGCAGCCGGAGCGGTCCGAAAAGATCAAGGAAGACCCGGAGACGGGAGAGTGGTGCGTTGAATATAGTGAAGGGCTGTGCTTCTATCAGAGTGATATCGCCGAATTCCTTCGTACAAAGTCAGCGGCCTACACGATGGTTGAGTACATGATGCGTGAATCCGGCATTTCCATGGAAGAAATTGACCGGTTTTACGCGGCTGGTGCATTTGGAAAGCACGTTTCAAAGGAATCCGCCATCACGATCGGCATGTACCCGGATATGGACCGCAGCCGCCTGATCTGCGCCGGAAATACGTCGCTTGCGGGAGCAGAAAAAATCCTGCTGGATCGGACCTGCATCGACGATATTGACCGCATTCTGGACGAGATGGTCTACATCCAGTTCGGCCAGGTCGCCGCTTTCATCTCTATGATGAAAGCGGCCCAGGCAATCCCACACACGGATCTGGAGCTGTTTCCGAGTGTACAGAAGAAGCTCGAAGAAAAACAAAAAGAGAAATAATGGCAATTGCTTGACCGCAGTCGAATTGTGTCATATACTTACTATTGATAATGAGAATCAATAAGGAGTGAAATATATGACACTGAAAGAACTGCCGATCGGCAAAACAGCGACCGTCCGCACGGTAGGAGGAGAGGGCGCGCTGCGGCAGCACTTCCTAGATATGGGAATCATTCCGGGGGCGGAAGTGACGATGGTAAAGTATGCACCGATGGGAGACCCTGTGGAAGTGCGGATTCACAGCTATGAACTGACACTCCGCCTCGCCGATGCCGGACGGATTGCCATTGATGAGATGCGGGACGCTGTAAAAGAAAAAGAGCAGCCGGATGCGAAAGCAATTCCGCATCCCGGCTTTGGAGAGGGCGGAAAGTACCACAATAAGGCAGAGGAGCATCCGCTGCCGGAAGGAGAGCTGTTGTCCTTTGCGCTGGCCGGAAACCAGAACTGCGGCAAGACCACCCTGTTCAACCAATTAACGGGATCCAACCAGCACGTCGGAAACTTCCCCGGCGTGACCGTAGACCGGAAGGACGGTGAAATCCGCGGCCAGAAAAACACGCTGGTCACCGATCTTCCCGGCATTTATTCGATGTCGCCGTATTCAAGCGAAGAGATCGTCACCCGGAATTTCGTTCTGAACGAGCATCCGCGCGGCATCATCAATATTGTAGATGCGACAAATATCGAACGAAACCTGTATCTGACGATGCAGCTGATGGAACTCGACGTTCCGATGGTACTGGCCCTCAACATGATGGATGAGGTACGCGAAAACGGCGGTTCTGTGCTCGTGAACCAGATGGAAGAGAGACTTGGCATCCCGGTTATCCCGATTTCCGCTGCAAAAAACGAGGGAATCGATGAACTGGTTGCCCATGCTGTCCATGTGGCCAAATACCAGGAAAAACCGGGCAGAAAGGACTTCTGTGAGGCGAATGACCACGGCGGTGCCGTCCACCGTGCGTTGCATGCGATCATGCATCTGATCGAGGATCACGCCGCAAGGGCGGATATTCCGGTGCGGTTTGCGGCGAGCAAGCTGGCAGAGGGCGATGCGCTGATCCTGGAGCAGCTGGCCCTCGATGAAAACGAGAAAGAGATGCTCGAGCATATCGTCTGTCAGATGGAGACGGAGCGTGGCCTGGACCGCGCGGCGGCGATTGCGGATATGCGTTTTAATTTTATTGAAAAAGTCTGCCGTGAGACCGTGGTAAAACCAAAAGAGAGCCGCGAGCATGTGCGGAGCACAAAAATTGACCGTGTGCTGACCGGAAAATATACGGCTCTGCCATGTTTTGCCGGGATTATGGCGGCTGTCTTTTTCCTGACCTTCCATGTGATCGGAGCATCGCTGCAGAGTGTGCTGGAGGTTCTGATCGGAAAACTGACCGAGCTCGTGGACAGCGCCATGACAGCATGGGGCGTCAATCCGGTGCTTCATTCCCTTGTGATTGACGGTATTTTTAACGGCGTCGGAAGTGTCTTAAGCTTCCTTCCGATCATCGTCACCCTGTTTTTCTTCCTGTCCATTCTGGAAGACAGCGGCTATATGGCGCGCGTGGCATTTGTGATGGATAAGCTGCTCCGGAAAATCGGCCTCTCCGGCCGCAGTATCGTGCCGATGCTGGTCGGTTTTGGCTGTACCGTGCCGGGCGTCATGGCGAGCCGCACCCTGCCTTCCGAGCGTGACCGGAAAATGACGATCCTATTAACTCCGTTTATGAGCTGTTCGGCAAAACTTCCGATTTACGCGTTCTTTACCGCCGCATTCTTCCCGAAATACAGTGCCCTTGTGATGGTTCTTCTGTATTTCGGTGGTATCTTCATGGCTGTCCTGATGGCGATGCTGATGCAGGGAACTTTATTCCAGGGGGAAGCCGTTCCGTTTGTCATGGAGCTTCCAAACTACCGCATGCCGGGGGCAAAAAATGTCGGACAGCTTTTGTGGGATAAGGCAAAAGACTTCCTGCAACGGGCATTCACCGTCATTTTTGTTGCCACGATTGTGATCTGGTTTTTACAGACCTTTGGAACGCATCTCAATGTCGTGGAGGACTCCAAGGACAGCATTCTCGCCGTTGTCTCCGGCCGTCTCGCCCCGGTTTTTCGGCCGCTTGGATTTGGAGACTGGAGAGTATCGACCGCCCTTCTAACCGGATTTATGGCAAAGGAGAGTGTCGTCTCGACACTTTCCGTACTGTTCGGCACGACCGCGCAGCTGACCGAAATCCTGACACCGGTTTCCGCATTAAGCCTTCTGGTTTTCTGCCTCCTCTATACGCCGTGTGTGGCGGCAGTCGCTTCCATCAAGCGGGAGCTTGGCGGCAGATGGGCAGCCGGTGTTGTCGTTTCCCAGTGTGTGATCGCCTGGCTGGCAGCTTTTGTCGTACATGGCTTTGCACTGCTGTTTGGCATGTAAAAAAGAACGTTAAATAAGAAAAGCTCTGCAGAACAGAAAATGCAAAATTCTGATCTGCAGAGCTTTTGATATATGGTTGGTAAAAAAATGCCGGTTTTAAATTTTTCGTATCACATGCTTTAAAATTCCTGTTTTGTGGAGCAGAAAGATCGAGCAGTCCATAAACAGATGGGCAAGAAAGGTGCTCAAAATGACACCATTTGATTTCAGCAGAAAGCCGACATGGAACCCATACCAGCACACGAAACCGGAGTAGGCGCTCATGATGACAAGAAGCGGTAGATTTTCCAACACGCCCCGCATCGTTTCAAGAAAACTCTTGACCGTAAAGTCGAAATACAGGAAGCGGCCGACCGTCAGCGTCAGGAAATAGAGAATCAGCCCGTCATAATTCGTGTCCTCGTAGATAAAGCGGATGTACAGAAGAATCAGTACAATATAGAAGACCGAAATCAGCCGCACCGACGCCTTCTGCTCCGGGTCAAGGTGCGTGAGCTTTACCAGAACCACATCGAGCCAGCTCGTCAGAAAGACGGAGAGCACGATAAAGACAAGAAGCACTACATCCTGATATTTCTCCCAGTACATCGAAATCTGCGGCAGACGCTCATCGATAATGTAATAGAGGGAGAGGAAGAGAAGAATCGAAGTGCCGGAGAAAACCAGCTCATAAAAGCTTTCCACAACCTGATACTGCCTGCGCTGGTGTTTCTTCCGGCGTATTTTTTTCGCTTTTTCCTCTGTCTCCTCTTTTAGCTGCCGCTGAATCTGCAATTTTGCAATCAGAAGCACAAGGGCAAGCACCAGAATCAGGCCGAGCAGTGAGACAAGCAGAAAACTGCCCACATTGGCGGGATCAAAATAGTGAAGAATATAGTATCGTTTCAAATAAAATCACCTCTTCTGGAAATTCTTTTTTTGATTTCTTTTCACTTTAGTACCAAATCCGGAAAAAGTAAAGTACAAAAATGAGAACAGAAAGAAAGTGTCTGATAAAAAATGACCGAAATGGAGAGAATAAAGTGATCGATGCGTGACAAGGAAGAAAAGATGACGATCAGTCAAACTCGGTCAAAACAGGGCGATAAAACGGGGGAATCCGTCATAAAACTCTAAACTTATGCAAATGCGACAAAAAGAGAAGGTAAAATTCATGAAATATTAATGATTGATTTTGAGCGAATATGACGATATAATAAGCTCATCAAAGCAAACACGATCAAAATAAAGCAGGAGGGAAATATGATTTACACAGTGACATTCAATCCGTCTCTGGACTACATTGTATCGGTGGAAGACTTCAAGCTCGGCCTTACCAACCGCACAAGCTCCGAGCTGATGCTTCCGGGCGGAAAAGGAATCAACGTATCGACCGTACTTGGAAACCTTGGAATTGAGAGCACAGCGCTCGGATTTTTGGCAGGCTTTACCGGAAAAGAAATCGCCGGCCGTCTCGACCAGATGGGAATTAAAAACGGCTGCATCTGGCTGGAAGAAGGATATTCCCGCATCAACGTCAAATTAAAGAGCATTGACGGAACTGAGATCAACGGACAGGGACCCGAAATCCCGGAGAAAAAAGTGGAAGAGCTGATGAAACAGCTTTCCGCACTCGGCGAGGGCGACGTTCTCTTCCTCGCAGGCAGCATCCCGTCATCCATGGCAGATGATGCCTATCAGAAAATTATGGAAATGCTCGACGGCAAGGGCGTCCGCATCGTCGTAGACGCGACCCGTGATCTGCTGATGAAGGTTCTGCCGTACCACCCGTTCCTCATCAAACCGAACAATCACGAGCTCGGTGAGATTTTCAGTGTGGAATTAAAGACAAGAGAGTCAGTTGTTCCGTATGCAAAACAGCTGCAGGAAAAGGGCGCACAGAACGTTCTGGTTTCCATGGCAGGCGAAGGAGCCGTTCTCGTTGCCGCATCCGGTGAGGTCTTTGAAGCTCCGGCCCCGAAAGGAAAGCTCATCAACGGCGTCGGCGCAGGCGATTCGATGGTAGCCGGATTCATGGCAGGCTACATGGAAAAAGAAGATTACCTCCATGCGTTCCATATGGGAATCGCAGCGGGAAGTGCAAGTGCTTTTTCTGAAAACCTTGCAACCCGGGAGGAAATTGCATCTGTCTACGAACAGATTACAAAATAAAAGGGAGGACGTCTCATGAGAATCACAGATTTGCTGGACATCCGCAGTATTGCGCTGGATGCCGCACCGAAAAGCAAACAGGAAACGCTTGACGCAGCCGTAGCGCTGATGGTCAAAAGCGGAAAGATCACAGACGAAGATGCGTACCGCGCACAGGTTTACGCAAGAGAAGAAGAGAGCACCACAGGAATCGGAGAGGGAATTGCGATTCCGCACGGAAAATGTGATGCAGTAAACAAACCGGGCCTTGCAGCCATGGTTATCCCGAACGGCGTTGATTTTGATTCTCTCGATGGAGAGCCGGTCACCCTGCTGTTCCTCATCGCAGCGCCGAACACGAAAGACAACGTTCACCTCGATGTCTTAAGTAAACTTTCCATGATGCTGATGGATGAAGAGTTCACCAAGAGCCTTCGAAACGCAAGGACACCGGAAGAGTTCCTTGCCATTATCGACCGCGCCGATGAAGAGAAAAAGAGCGTAGATGAGCGTCTTGCAGAGCCGGTGGAAGCAAAAGAAAATCAGGTGAAGATTCTCGCCGTTACTTCCTGCCCGACCGGTATTGCCCACACTTACATGGCAGCCGAGGGAATCGAGAAAGCAGCGAAAGCAAAAGGATGCTTCGTAAAAGTCGAGACACGAGGCTCCGGCGGAGCGAAAAACGTGCTGACTGCACAGGAAATCGCCGATGCGGACTGCATCATCGTTGCAGCCGACGCACAGGTTCCGATGGATCGTTTCGACGGAAAGAAAGTCATTCAGCGCCAGGTATCCGACGGTATCAGCAAAGCAGATGAGCTGATCGAGCTTGCGATGTCCGGAAACGCACCGGTTTACAAGAGCGGCAATGCGCAGACAGCCGCAGCAAGCACGAAGAAGAACAGCGGCGGTATCGGCCACCAGCTGTACACCCAGCTGATGAATGGTGTTTCCCATATGCTTCCGTTCGTTGTCGGCGGCGGTATTCTGATCGCAATCGCATTCCTGATCGACGGACTTCTTGTTGATATGAACTCCCTTGATGCCGCAGCCAGATCAAACTTCGGTACGATTACCCCGGCTGCAGCGATGTTCAAACAGATCGGCGGCGTGGCATTCGGCTTCATGCTCCCGGTTCTTGCAGGCTACATCGCCATGGCAATCGGCGACCGGCCGGCACTTGCCCTTGGTTTTGTCGGCGGTATGATGGCATCGAGCGGAACCTCCGGTTTCCTTGGAGCACTCGTTGCCGGTTTTGCAGCAGGCTACATTATCCTTGGCCTCCGCAAAGCATGTGAGAAACTTCCGGAAGCACTCGAAAAGATTGCGCCGGTTCTGATTTACCCGGTAGTCGGCATCCTTGCGATGGGACTTCTGATGCTCTTCATTGTAGAGCCGATCATGGGAACCGTCAACACGGTACTGAACAATGGTCTTGCTTCCATGGGCGGATCCAGCAAGCTGATCCTTGGCATGATCCTCGGCGGCATGATGGCCATCGACATGGGCGGCCCGTTCAACAAAGCAGCTTACGTATTCGGAACAGCAGCCATCGCAGCAGGAAACTACGACATTATGGCATCCGTTATGATCGGCGGTATGGTTCCTCCGTGTGCGATTGCACTTGCAACCCTGCTGTTCAAAGATAAATTTACAAAAGAAGAAAGAGAATCCGGTCCGACCAACTTCATCATGGGACTCGCCTTCATCACCGAGGGTGCGATTCCATTCGCAGCAGCAGACCCGATCCACGTTCTTCCGGCCTGCATCATCGGCTCTGGCCTCGCAGGTGCGCTCTCCATGGCATTTGGCTGTACCTTAATGGCACCGCACGGCGGCATCTTCGTTGTACCGGTTATGGGAAATGCGCTGCTTTATCTGGTGGCAGTTGTCATCGGAACAGTGGTATCCGCAGTTCTGCTTGGAGTTTTAAAGAAAAAAGTTGCATAAAAGAGTAGAAAAAAGGCAGAAAACAAAGTAAAATAAAAATATCAAAGATCCTATGGGAGGAAAAAATCATGAAAGAATTTAAGTATGTTGTAACAGATCCAGAAGGAATCCACGCTCGTCCGGCAGGAATGCTGGTAAAAGCAGTCAAAGAATTTTCCTGTGATATCAAGATCGCAAAAGACGGAAAAGCCATGAACTGCAAAGCCATCTTCGGCATCATGGGACTGGCTGTAAAACAGGGCGAAGAAGTTACCCTGACCTTCGATGGAGCAGATGAAGATGCTGCATACGAAGCAATCAGCAATTTCATGAAAGAGAACTTGTAATTCTACAGAGCCATGCGGAATGGAAGAAAAAAGTGCGAATCATGCTTGCATGAATGAGTGCTTTTTTCTGGAATTCCATATGGCGAGAAGCCACATCGAAATGGAGCGTAAGCGGAATTGAGATGGGGCTCTGGAGAATTACAATATAGTAATCGGCAGGAGCGTGTTTGAAAAACTTTCTGAAACTAAGAAATCTTTTTTAAACACGCTCCGGCTGTCTGGACAGAAAATTCGGATATCGAGAACAAAGGTGGAGAAAACTTATGCAGATTTATCAGGGAAAAAGCGTATTTTCCGGCATTGCGATCGGAAAGATCCGCGTATACAAAAAGAATGAGCGTCAGGTAAAACGTGTGAAAGTAGAAAATCCGGATGCGGAGATGGCACGGTTTGAGGAAGCAAAGGCAAAAGGAATCGCACAGCTTGGCGTTCTGTATGAAAAAGCATGCAAAGAGGTTGGCGAGGCCAATGCAGCGATCTTCGAGGTACATCAGATGATGATGGAGGACGACGGCTACAACGAGTCCGTCGAGAATATTATCAAGAGCCAGGGCGTCAACGCTGAGTATGCCGTTGCAACGACAGGCGACAACTTTGCGCAGATGTTTTCTGCCATGGACGATGATTACATGAGAGAGCGCGCGGCAGACGTAAAGGATATTTCCGAGCGTCTGATCTCCATCTTAAACGGAGACGACACCGACGCATCCTTAAACGACGAACCGGCGATCATCGTGGCAGATGACCTTGCGCCGTCTGAGACGGTACAGATGGATAAGGACAAAGTTCTTTCTTTTGTTACCGTACACGGTTCTTTAAATTCCCACACCGCTATCCTTGCAAGAACCATGGCGATTCCGGCACTGGTCGGAACACCGCTTCCGCTGGATGAGAGCGTAGACGGAAAGCTCGGCATCGTGGACGGATCCGATGGAACCATCTATGTTGATCCGGACAAGGAGACTCTTGCTGCCATGCAGAAGCGTCGCACCGAGGAGGAGGAAAAGAAAAAACTGCTCCTCACCTTAAAGGGAAAAGAAAATATTACACTGGACGGACAGAAAATTCTGCTGTATGCTAATATTGGAAACATCAAAGACCTTGCGGCTGTCATGCAGAACGACGCGGGCGGCATCGGCCTGTTCCGAAGCGAGTTTATCTATCTTGAGCAGGATCACTATCCAACAGAGGAGGAGCAGTTCCGTATCTACAAACAGGCAGCAGAGACGATGGCGGGAAAACGCGTCATCATCCGTACCCTCGATATCGGTGCCGATAAACAGTGCGATTATTTCGAGATGGAAAAAGAGGAGAATCCGGCACTTGGCTGCCGTGCGATCCGCATCTGCCTGACGCGGCCGGAGATCTTCAAGACACAGCTTCGCGCGCTGTTCCGCGCAAGCGCATATGGAAAAATTGCCATTATGTATCCAATGATCACAAGTGTCGGCGAGGTTAGCCAGATCAAAGCGATTGTGGAGGAAGTAAAAGCTTCTCTCGCTGAGCAGGGCATTGAGTACGGAAATCCAGAGCAGGGTATCATGATCGAGACCCCGGCGGCTGCCATCATCAGCGATGAGCTGGCAAAAGAGGTTGATTTCTTCAGTATCGGAACGAACGACCTCAGTCAGTACACCCTCGCGATCGACCGCCAGAACACAAAGCTGGATCCGTTCTTTGATCCGCATCACCCGGCGATCCTGCGCATGATTCAGATGGTTGTGGAGAATGCACACAAAGCCGGCATCTGGGCCGGTATCTGCGGCGAACTCGGCGCTGACCAGGAGCTGACAAAAGAGTTCCTTGCGATGGGCGTAGATGAACTTTCCGTTTCTCCGGGAAGCATCCTTCCGCTCCGCAAGATCATTCTGGAAACAAACGTGGCAGAATATAAGGCAGGAAAGAAATGTTAACACAGCAGAGACATGAGATAATTTTGAAACTGTTAAAAGAAAAGGGAAGCATCACCGTGACGGAAGTCCGGGATCTTCTCGATACATCGGAGTCCACGGTACGCCGCGATATCACAGCGCTCGACAAGGAGGGCAAGCTGGAAAAGGTATTCGGCGGCGCCGTGGAAGCCGGCCAGAAGGTGACGGCACACGAGTACACCGTTGCACAGAAAAATGAGCTGAACTGCGATGCCAAACGGAAAATCGCAGAATATGCGGCATCCCTCATCGAGCCGGACGATTTCGTCTTTCTCGACGCGGGAACGACAACGGCGCATATGATCGATTTCATCCGGGCAACCTCCGCCGTTTTCGTGACAAACGCCGTTGCCCACGCACAGCGGCTGGCATCACGTGGGTTTAAGGTCATTCTGGTAGGCGGCGAGCTCAAAAGCTCCACAGAAGCCGTCGTCGGAAACCAGGCAATCCGCACGATCCAGGAGTATCATTTCACCAAAGGCTTTTTCGGAACAAATGGCGTAACCCGAAGAAGCGGCTGCACAACCCCGGACGTCAACGAGGCCGTCACCAAAAAGACCGCCATGGAACAGTGCCGCCAGTGCTACGTCCTCTGCGACGCAAGCAAATTTAACAGCATCAGCTCCGTCACCTTCGCAGACTTCGAAAAACCGATTTTTATCACGGACCGGAAAGTTCCCGGGTATGAGAAGAGCAAACATATCATCGTATGCGAGACGGAGCGAAAATAAAAAGCCAACATCTTACACGCACATAAATTGCAAAGCGCCCCGGCCCTGCAGATCATCTGAATGCAGGACCGGGGCGCCGTTTACAGACTTATTCTTTGATTTCCGCCAGCGTTACATCTGGATGATGATACTGCGGACGATGTTTCAAAAATGGAACTTTAAGCAGGGTAGCATTCTTGGGACACCAGTGAAGACAGGCATAACAGGCTGCACAAGAATGTCCTCCATAAAAATACGATGCAGTAACAAAATCTTCTTTTGGCAGACTTCCGTCAGATGTAAAGTTTGTTTTTCGTTCTTTTATAAAAGATATGATAGATTTTAACCGTTCCGGTGCTTTTTTCAGTCGTTCCAGATTTTCCTGCTCTGAGCTGATTAAACAGTTGCCTGGCATCTGCAGATCAAAGACAGCCGACAGGTTTGCACCGCTGCGGGAAAGTGCCTGACTTAGGCTGACAAAAGAATTTCCGCTTTTTCCATTGTTAGAAGTCATGACGACAAAAGTATAGCAGTCAGGATTGACCGTTAACTTCAATAAAAATTCTTTTACAATCCATGGCAGATCGCTCATGTAGGTAGGAAAGACAAAACCGATTATATCGTCTTTGCAGAAAAAATTGCTTTCTGTTTTCTGTTTTATAATATTCTCAACAGGCTGATTCAGCTCTTTTCCAATTTCTTTTGCAGCCCAAAGCGAATTACCAGTTCCGGTAAAATAAAAAATCATAAGTTTTTCCCTCTCTTTTTGAAGTTTATGACGGAGAAAATATTTTTATCCGTTTGCTTTATATTATTTTAAAACTATGATGTTGGGGTCAAAAGCCCCTCTATAGTACCTTGAAAAGTTCATATATTTTGTAGTAAATACAAGCCTAAATGGTTTACTTGCTGTATAATAGAGATATCTTAGTAGGAAAGAAGGCAATCTCTATGTCATTCAAAGAAAATACTTACCAGCAAATGTCATTTACAGATAGTTTTTCTGGATTAACTGCCAGAGAACAAAAAGCATTGGAAAAATCCTGGGCAAAAGTCTTTGCCGATGAAATATTTCCTGCCATTGATGAAAAGCGTTTTTCTGCCTTATACAGCGATAAGGCATCCAGACCGAATACTCCGGTCAACGTGATTGTTGGTGCGCTCATTATCAAAGAGCTTTTTGATTATTCCGATGACGAGATGGTCGAAAATCTTATGCTGGATTTTCGAATTCAGTACGCACTGCACACAACAAGTTTTGAAGAACAGCCTTTGAGTGACAAGACCTTAAGCCGTTTCCGCAAGAGGCGCTATGATTATGAAACACTTCACAACAAGGATCTTTACCATGATTGTGTGAAAGATTTAAGTGCTTCCATTGCAAAACTGATGGGAATCAGCGGTAAAGTCAGACGTATGGATTCCGTGATGATCGAATCCAACGTCCGCAGGCTCAGCCGAATGGAACTGATATACACCTGCATTGTAAAGCTGGCGATGTATGTGAATAAAATCAATGGTTCCGTTCTGTCTGACGATTTAAAACATTATATCGATCCTAACGATTTTAACAGAGTGATTTATCGTCAGCGCAGTACCGATGCAGATGAGCGCATGAAGCAACTCTTAACGGATGCGGATAAACTTCTTGCTCTGTGTGAGTCTGATTACAATGATTCAACAGAGTATGATCTGTTTGTCAGATGCCTGTCAGAACAGACCATTGTTGAAAATGAAAACCGAAGACTCCGCACGAAAGAAGACGGCGGCATGAAATCAACCATGCTGCAGAATCCTTCTGACCCTGAAGCGACATTCCGGAATAAAGCAGGAAAAGAGCATCGAGGATATGCTGCTAATCTTGAAGAATCCGTTGGAGCCAATGGTTCTGTTGTAACAGAGTACCAGTATGAGCAAAACAACCATAGTGACAGTCAGTTTATCCAGGAGCACCTTGCGCAGATGGATAACCAGGAAGAACGGACTGTTATAGTCACGGATGGAGCATATAGTGGAACAGAAAACACACAACTTGCAGCTCATAAAAACGTAGAACTGATTACCACAAGTCTGACGGAGAAACCGGCTCCGGATATCCTTGCTGATTTTGAATTCAACGAAGAGGGAACAAAAGTCCTCCGATGTCCAGCCGGCCATGCACCGAAAAGCTGTTCTTATATGAAACCAAGCAATCAGTGTGCCGTTTCCTCTCTGCATGAGCAGTGTGCCAACTGTCCGTAGCAGGATCAATGCAAGCCGAAGATCTTTAAGAAGGTTGCAAAAATAGTAACATCCAAAGCAGCGCATGAACGTGCGAAAATCCAACGGAACATGAATAGCAAAGAATTCAAAAATTATACAAGGCTGCGTAATGGAGTGGAAACTGTTCCATCGAATATACGCAAGAATTACCACTTGGAAAAGATACCTCGTGGGAAACAGCGGGGCAAGTTCTTTTTCGGTTCCAAGATAGCAGCATTGAATTTCAGAAAACTCTTCAACTATGTGAAGGGTTTAGGACATTACGCTCAAAATCCGGTACTTGTATAAAATCAAGGAAGGGAATACCAGCGTATATCCGAAGAAATCCGGTATTATACTACAAAATATGAATTTTTCAAGGTGCTATAGAAATAGAGGACAAAGTTATTTATGGTTTTGACCCTAACATCATAATATAAAGCGGGGAACAAAAAGAGATGGGATGGATATGATGGATCGGATATCTGCCTACCGGGAACTGATTCGGAAAAATATTGATTACGAGAACTACCCGCCGATCTATAACAAGCAGGAAGTGGATGAACTGATCGATCTGATTGTAGAAACCCTAATGCTGCCGCCGGATGCAGGAACAATTCGGATTGGAGGAAAGGAACGTCCTGTTCCGATTGTAAAAAGCATGTTCCTGAAGCTGGATAAAGATCACATCTGTTATATCCTGAAGTGCCTGCACAATACGGAAAAGAAAAAAGAGTAAAAATGGCCGTATCAAAAAAACAGCCAGCGAAAAAAGGCAGAAAAAGAAAAGCAGCTTGTGGATCATAGCGTTGATTGCTGTTATTTTGCTGATTCTTGTTGGAGTCGTATTTTTGGTACTGCCAAAATTTCGAAAAGAAGCTGCACCGGAAAAACCGGAAACGATCAAGGTGGAAGCTGCAGAGAAAAGCTATGGTGCGAGTGGTGATACAGAACTTTTTGAAAAAGCCAGTAATATCAACGGTTTTCAAGGCGGACGAGTAGCAAATAACTTGTATATATCCCCCTTTTCGGGCGACTGTTTTTAAGACAGCCGCCCTTTTTCTATACCCAAATTCAAGTGTCGTGATTAGGGTGGAAAATCTGCTGTTTCTTTCGCTGTGGCTTGCGTTCAGAACAGGGCGCGGGTGTTTTCCCATACGGGAGGTAGCGGAGGCATACAGGCAGACAAAACGCCAAAAATCAACACTTTTCATTTTCAGAGGAAGGAGGTGCGAAGATGGCTGTATTCCGTATCGAAAAGACCAGAGATTACACGGTCATGTCCAACTACCATCTGCGGGATATGTCGCTGTCGCTGAAAGCGAAAGGGCTTTTATCTCTCATGCTGTCCCTGCCGGAGAATTGGGACTACACCATGAAGGGCCTTGCCCGTATCTGCAAGGATGGCATTGACAGCATCAGCGGCGGTATCCGGGAGCTGGAGGCGCATGGCTATCTGATCCGTTCGCGTGTCCGCAGCGCAAACGGGCAGCTCGGCCCTATCGAATACACCATTCTGGAACAGCCTGAAACGCCATCACCTACACAGGAAAAACCTATACGGGAAAATCCCGTACAGGCAAATCCAATGTTGGACGCTCCAATTCAGGAGAACCCCGCCCAATTAAATAAAGAAGAATCAAGTAACTATCCATCAAAGACAGATTTATCAATTACGCAAGAATCAAGTCCTATCCTATCAAGTCCCCCAGTCCCCAGGAAGCGGAGCGGGCAGGACGGGATGCGAAAGCGGGAAAGCTATCGGGCATTGATCTTGGAGAACATCGAATATGACGTTCTTTCGCAGAACGTGCAGTTGGATAAAGACCGGCTGGACGAGCTGGTGGAGCTCATGGTAGATACCGTCTGCTCCAACCGGGAGATGATCCGCGTGGCCGGGGACGACTACCCTGCGGAGGTCGTCCGGTCACGGTTCCTGAAGCTGAACGCCTCGCACATCGAGTATGTCCTTGACCGGATGCGGGAGAACACCACCTATGTCCGCAATATCAAGAAATATCTGCTGGCCGCGCTGTATAACGCCCCAGTCACGATGGACAGCTACTATACATCCCTTGTCAGCCATGACCTGTACGGCAGCGGAGATCGGAGGTGAACGCCTTGCAGGAAGAAATCACGCAGAAAACCCTTGCGCTTTGTGTGGAGACCGGTAAAATGACCGCCCAGCTCTTGCAGCAGGCCATGAAGAAGGTGCTGGCGGATATGGAAAAGCACAAGAATGATCCCCCACTCCGGCACGGCAAGCAGACGCTCCGGCAGCTTATGAAGCACAACACCGGCGTGTCCAATATCGAGATCACAGACCAGAATATCCGGGCCTTTTCTTCCACGGCGAAGAAGTACGGCCTGGATTTTGCGTTGAAGAAGGACACTTCCGGCGAGCATACCCGTTACCTGGTGTTCTTCAAGGGCCGGGACGCCGATGTGATTACAGCGGCCTTCCGGGAGTTTTCCGCTAAAAACCTGAGCCGCGAGAAAGCCCCTTCCATCCGGCGCAAGCTGGAAAAGGCGCAGGAGCAGTCCAAAACGCAGCACAAGGAGCAGGAGCGCGGCGAAAAGGTCAAGACCAGAGAACGGAGCGTGGAGCGATGAAGGACAAACTCAAAAAATATCTTCTGCCAAACCTGCCGTATCTGTTCTTTGTGTACCTCTTTGATAAGCTCTGCCAGGCGGTGCGGCTGGCGCCGGGGCTTGACGTCTCGGAAAAGCTGCTGCATATCGGGCAGGGCTTTCAGACCGCCTTCGCCAGCTCTGCGCCCAGCCTTCATGTGCTGGATATCTGCGTCGGCATCTTCGGCGCGATCCTCGTCCGGCTGGCGGTGTATGTCAAGAGCAAGAACGCGAAGAAGTACCGCAAGGGTATCGAATACGGCTCTGCCCGCTGGGGCAGCGCCGACGATATACGCCCGTACATCGACCCCGTTCCCGATTGGAACATCCCTCTGACCAGGACAGAAAGCCTCACCATGACCAGCCGACCGAAGCAGCCAAAGTATGCGAGAAACAAAAATATTCTCGTCATCGGCGGCTCCGGCAGCGGCAAGACGCGGTTTTTTGTCAAACCGTCTATCATGCAGATGCACAGCTCCTATGTCATCACCGATCCCAAAGGGCAGCTTTTGAAGGAAACGGGGAAAATGCTCCTGCACGGCGCGCCGAAGCTGGACGAGAACGGAAAGCCGGTGCGGGACCGGCACGGCAGGATCATCTATGAACCCTACCGTATCAAAGTCCTGAACACCATCAACTTTTCCAAGAGCATGAAATATAACCCGCTGGCCTATGTGCGCTCGGAGAAAGATATCTTGAAGCTGGTCAATATCATCATTGCCAACACGAAGGGCGACGGTGAAAAATCCTCCGAAGATTTTTGGGTCAAAGCCGAGCGGCTGTTATACTGCGCCCTCATCGGCTACATCTGGTATGAGGCGGAGCTGGAGGAACGGAACTTCATCACGCTTCTGGACCTGCTGAACGCCTGCGAAGCCAGAGAGGACGACGAGACTTATAAAAGCCCCGTGGATATTCTCTTTGACGATCTGGCAAAAAAGCAGCCGGAGCACTTCGCCGTCAAGCAATATGTCAAATTCAAAATGGCGGCGGGCAAAACTCTCAAAAGCATTTTGGTGAGCTGCGGTGCCCGCCTCGCCCCCTTCGATATCAAGGAGCTGCGGGACATTATGACGGAGGACGAATTAGAGCTGGACACGATGGGCGACCGGAAAACGGCGCTGTTCCTCATTATGAGCGATACCGATACCACCTTCAATTTCGTCATCGCCATGCTGCAAAGCCAGCTTTTCAACCTACTCTGCGACAAGGCGGACGATCTCTATAACGGGCGGCTGCCTGTTCATGTGCGGTGCCTTCTGGACGAATTTGCCAATATCGGCCAGATACCAAACTTTGACAAGCTGATCGCCACCATCCGAAGCCGTGAGATATCGGCTTCTATTATTTTGCAGTCGCAAAGCCAGTTAAAGACCATCTACAAGGACGCAGCAGATACCATTGTCGGCAACTGCGACGTCACCTTGTTTTTGGGAGGCAAGGAGAAGTCCACGCTGAAAGAGATTTCGGAGTTGCTGGGCAAGGAGACCATCGACAGCCTGAGCCAGTCCGAAAATCGGGGCGCGCAGACCTCCCACGGCCTCAGTTATCAGAAATTAGGAAAGGAGTTGATGACCCAGGACGAAATTGCAGTCATGGACGGCGGCAAGTGTATTTTGCAGCTTCGGGGCGTGCGCCCGTTTTTCAGCGACAAGTTTGATATCACGAAGCATCCCCGATACCAATACCTGTCCGACGCCGACAAGAAGAACGTCTTTGACGTAGAACGGTACATGAAACGCAGACCGGCCATTGTGAAGCCGGACGAGCCTTTCGATATGTACGAATTGAACGCATCTGATCTGGAACCCGACAACAACAATTCTACAAAACGAAAGGAAAAATGATCTATGGATTTCTTCAACAGTGCTATTGACGTATTGCAGACTCTCGTGATCGCCCTGGGCGGCGGCCTGTGCGTGTGGGGCGGCATCAACCTTCTGGAAGGTTACGGCCAGGACAACCCTGCGGCCAAAAGCCAGGGTGTCAAGCAGCTCGTCGCAGGCGGCGGCGTGGCGCTGATCGGCGTGACCCTGATCCCCCTGCTGTCCGGTCTGCTGGGCTGAGCCCTATCAAAATCTCAGAGGCAGCTCCCGTTTCACGGCGGGAGCCGCCTCCAAGGAGGTGATCTCCCGTGATAATCGACACGATCCAGGAATGGTTCAAGGAGGTGCTGATCGATGGCATCATCTCAAACCTTTCCGGGACCTTTGATACCGTGAATACGAAGGTGGCCGAGATCGCAGGCGAGGTCGGCATGACGCCCTCCGGCTGGAACGGCGGTATCTTCAACATGATCCGCAGCCTGTCCGAAACGGTCATTGTCCCCATTGCAGGCATCATCCTCACCTTCGTCATGTGCTATGAGCTGATCCAGTTGATCGTCGAGAAAAATAATCTCCATGATTTTGACACCTGGCTTTTCTGGAAGTGGATTTTCAAGACCTTCTGCGCGGTGCTGATCGTCACGAACACCTGGAATATCGTTATGGCGGTGTTCGACGTGGCGCAGAGCGTGGTCGATCAGAGCGCAGGCGTCATCATCTCCGATGCTGGGATCGACATTTCCGGCGTCGTGGGTGATCTGGAAACAACGCTGGCGGACTGGAGCATCGGTTCTTTGCTGGGTCTGTGGTTTCAGAGCGTCTTTGTGGGCCTCTGTTCGCATATCCTCACCATTGCCATTTTCCTTGTGATCTACGGAAGAATGATCGAGGTGTATTTGACCGTATCCGTGGGGCCGATCCCATTTGCCACGATGGTCAACCGGGAATGGGGCCATACGGGGCAGAACTACTTGAAGTCCTTGCTGGCGCTGGGCTTTCAGGCATTTCTTATCATGGTCTGCGTTGGCATCTACGCGGTGCTGGTCCAAAATATCGCTGTGGGGGATGATATCACCGTGGCGATCTGGGAGTGCATGGGCTACACGGTACTGCTGTGCTACACCCTGTTCAAGACCGGCAGCCTTGCAAAAAGCCTGTTCGGGGCGCATTAAAGGAGGTATCAATTTTGGCATACGTAACGGTCCCGAAGGACCTGACAAAAATCAAAAGCAAGATGCTGTTCAGCTTGACGAAGCGGCAGCTTGTGTGTTTCGGATCGGCGGCGCTTGCGGGAGTGCCGCTTTTCTTTTTGAGCAAGGGCAGCATGGGCACGACGCCGGCGGCGCTGTGCATGATCCTTGTGATGCTGCCCTTTTTCCTGTTTGCCCTGTATGAGAAGAACGGGCAGACCCCGGAGGCGCTACTGGGCAATCTGATCCAGTGTAAATTTACCCGTCCGAAAAAGCGTGTCTATCAGACAAACAACGCCTATTCCGCTTTGGAAAAGCAGGCGGAGCTGGAGCGGACGGTGGGGCGGATCGCCTCCGGCGCGGGGAAAAGAGGCAAGGGCCGGCGCAGGCTCACCCGGCAGGAGCGAAAGCAGATCGAGGCCGTCATCCGGCAGGCCAAGGGGGACGGCAAGAATCACACCGTACAGGCAAGCCTCCCCTTCCGCAATATGCACCCGGACGGCCTGTGCCGTCTGGACGACCGGCATTTTTCCAAAACCATCGCCTACGCCGATGTCAGCTACCGTCTGGCGGGACCGGACGATCAGCGGGATATCTTTGAACGCCTCTGCGACTTCTATAACGGCTATGATCCATCCATCGGCGTGCAAATGACCCTGAGCAGCAGCCACAAGGCCGGCGGCGGGGACCTGTTCCGCATGGCGGCCCAGGGGGACGACCTGGACGGGATCCGCGCCGAGGCCTCCGGCATCCTGCAAACACAGTATGAGCGCGGCAGCAACGGCTATGTGAAAAGCAAGTATGTCACGCTGACCATCGAGGCGGAGAGCATCCAGGCGGCGCGGGCAAGGTTTTCCCGCATCGAGGCGGACACCCTGAACCGCTTCAAGGTCATGGGCGCGGCGGCAAAGGTGCTGGACGGCAAGGAGCGGCTGGCGCTGCTGCACGGCCTTCTCCATCCCAGAGGGGAGCCCTTTGCCTTTGAATGGGACTGGCTCCCGGCAAGCGGCCTTTCCGTCAAGGACTTTATCGCGCCTTCGTCCTTCGAGTTTGGGGAGACGCGGCGCTTCCGCATGGGCGAAATGTACGGCGCGGTGTCCTTCTTGCAGATATTGGCCCCGGAGATCCAGGACCGTATCCTCACGGACTTCATGGATGTGGAGGGAAACCTTCTTATCACCATGCACGTCCGCGGCATCAACCAGAATGAGGCCATCAAGATGGTCAAGCGCAAGATCACCGATCTGGACGCCATGAAGATCCAGGAGCAGAAGAAGGCCGCACGCAGCGGCTACGATCTGGATATCCTCCCCTCTGACCTCTCCACCTACGGCGGCGCGGCGAAAAATCTCTTGCAGGATTTACAGAGCCGCAACGAGCGAATGTTCAATATGACCTTCCTCATGCTGCATCTGGCGCCCACGAAGCAGAAGCTGGAGATCGCCGTTTCCCAGTCGGCCAGCGTCGCCCAGACCCACAACTGCATCCTGACCCGGCTGGACTTCCAGCAGGAGGACGGGCTCATGTCTTCGCTGCCGCTGGGCCTCAACCGTATCAAGATCGAACGGAGCCTCACCACTTCGGCGCTGGCGGTATTTGTCCCCTTCGTCACGCAGGAGCTCTTTATGGGCGGGGGTGCCATGTATTACGGCCTCAACGCCCTCTCCAACAACATGATCCTGCTGGACCGCAAGCAGTCCCGTTGCCCCAACGGTCTTGTGTTCGGCACGCCGGGCAGCGGCAAATCCATGAGCTGCAAACGGGAGATCACCTATGTCATGCTGACCACAAAGGATAACGTCATCATCTGTGACCCGGAGGATGAATATTCTCCGCTGGTGAACCGGCTGGGCGGCCAGGTGATCCGGCTCTCGCCCAACAGCCGCGACTATGTAAATCCGCTGGATATCAACCTCAATTACAGCGAGGAAGAAAACCCGCTGGCGCTGAAAAGTGATTTCGTGCTGTCTTTCTGTGAGCTTATCATGGGCAGCAAGACAGGGCTGGAGGCTATCGAGAAAACCGTCATTGACCGGGCCGTGCAGATGATCTATCAGCCGTACTTCGCGGACCCGCGACCGGAGAATATGCCCGTGCTGGGCAATCTGCTGGACGCGCTCATGGCGCAGAGCATCCCGGAGGCAGAGCGTGTGGCGCAAGCACTTGACCTGTATGTAAACGGCTCTCTCAACTTCTTCAACCACCGCACCACCGTGGATATCCGAAACCGCCTTGTCTGCTTCGATATCAAGGGCCTCGGCAAGAATCTGAAAAAGCCGGGGATGCTCATTGTCCAGGATGCGGTGTGGAACACCGTCACGGTGAACCGCTCCATTGGACGGGCCACCTGGTATTTCGTGGACGAATTTCATCTGCTCTTGAAGGAGGAACAGACGGCAGCATACAGCGCTGAGGTCTGGAAGCGTTTCAGAAAGTGGGGCGGCGTCCCGACTGGGGCGACACAGAACCCGAAGGATCTGCTTTCCTCGCCGGAGATCGAAAACATTCTGGAAAACAGCGATTTTATCTATCTGCTGAACCTCTCCGCAGGCGACCGCAAGCTGATGACGGAGCGGCTGAACATCTCCGCAGAGCAGCTTGCCTTTGTGACCAACGCGGACCCCGGCAGCGGCCTTCTGTTCTTCCAGAATGTGATTCTGCCCTTCCGGGACGAGTTCCCGAAGGATACAGAGCTGTATAGACTGCTTACGACCAAGCCCAGCGAGGTTGCTCACAACGAGAAAACCGGATAAGGAAAGGATGGGACAAGATATGAAATATGTGATCGACAGTGAAACCTACGAAAAGCATATCCGTGACGAGGTACATCTTTATGGCCTGCTGCATCAGCTCGCATTTCTCGCCGGGAAGGTGAAGGACGCGGAGGACATGGCAAACCTGGTCGAGACGTCAAAGCATTATGGTGAGATCGCGGAGGAAAAATTTGACGACTGGCTCATTCCCGGCCGTTATCTGGTGTTTGGCGACCGATCCGATCTCTCCGAGTTGAAAGCGGCAGAGCTCACGCCGCTGACCGCCGTGCTGAAAGAGCATGAAGCAAAAGTCAGGGAAAAGCAGCGTGCCGCTGCCAGCAATGATCCCGCCTACATCATTTCCGGCAGCTCCTTCCGTATGCTGGTGGGCGATTTTTTTGACTTGCTGGCGCAGTACGGCTTCCTCCGCAATCGTGTTCTGGATGTGAAAACGGAGCGGCAGCTTGCACGGCTGCAAAAGAATCTCTCCGGCGAGCATCCGGCGATCCGCAGGATGTACCGCAGGTGGGGCTTTGCGGAGGATCAGGTCGTCACCTGCTATGACATTCTGGAGGCAACGCTGCGGCGCGCGCATCTGACGCCCTATGACCCGGAGGAAGCGGCGGAGGACGGCATCGGCTGCGCCCACTGCGAAGATCATTCCTGCGAGGACGACTATGACTGAGCTGACCCATGTAGATTTTGCATCACAGCCTGGTCGGGGCAATGGTAGAGGCATAGTTGTCTGGTAGGTAGTTTCATTCCTATCTATGTTTTCTGTGCAAAAAATGATATACTCTTTTGAGGAGGTGGTCAAATGGCAACTAAAAATCAGCATTATGTTCCCCGCGTATATATTAAATCGTGGGAAACTACGGTATATTCCAAAAAAGAGCCGCAGAAAGCATTTACGGGAGTATATTATTACGATAAAGCAGACCTGTCTCTCGGTGATGGTCGTAATAAGGAAAGCATACTATCTTCAAATCACACCTATACTGTTGATTTCCGTTATGATTTCATTCTTCAAAGTTGTCGTGAAATACGAATTGAGTTTGCTGAGAAAATAAAAACTATTTTGTCGCAACGAAGGGCGAAAGCATACTATAAAGGCAATTTGCTCACAAACCGAAATGCTATTTTTAGATATTTGCCGTACTTAGAAAACTGGGACTTTTATCATCTGGATGGTACGACTGCATCCAAAAAGAGCATTATCAATGAGATTAGGGGAATCCGAAGCTATTGCCTTGAAGATAGATTTAGTTCGTATGTTGAAGCACAGTGGGGCGATATCCTTAAACGGTTTTTGTTATCATTTCCTGATGTTGACGGCACTGGGCAAATTGAATTGCATCTGCAAAAGACACAAACCATTGTAGATATGCTAAATATGTTAGCGCTGATGATGTGCAGGAATCCATCATTTGATTTGTTGGGAATTTTTTCTTGGTTAAAGAATGATATTTTAGCACCAGCCTTTTCCTCATGTGGTGATGCTACTATGGCGGATATTTTTATGCGTGGTTGTTGGCTAACCGAGATTTACCGAGGGCTATATAGCGAAAACGGGTTTGTGGACACATTCTTAAGCACAGCCCTGTCCAACCTTGGCATAGTAGTGTATAGAGTTGCGAACAAAAACGAAGGAACATTTATTACATCAGACAACCCTGTTGTGTATCACAAATTGCTGGTAGAGGCAACCAACCATAATGGCATTTACTTTCCGTTAACACCAAGGTATTTGATTTTTTTAGGAAAAAGGTCAAACGCTGGCATCGATGATGTACTATTCCGAACAGTTCACAATAGAGACTTACGCAATATAAATCGCATACTATTAAATGGGGCAGAGTCTGGAATCGTTTCTCAGGAGCGAAGACTTGGATATATCTTGTAAATAGCATAGAAAAACCTCGCTTCAACCGAAGCGAGGTTTTTCTATGCCCAAAATCAGGAGGTGAATACAAAATAGCAAATCAACTGACCCATGTGAGCCTGTTTTCCGGCATCGGCGGGCTTGATCTGGCGGCAGAGGCGGCGGGCTTCCGCACCGTCTGTCAATGCGAGTGGGCGGACTACCCCTATTCCGTTCTGAAAAAGCACTGGCCAGAGGTACCGAAATTCCGGGATATCACTACTTTTACGAAGGAGGCGTTTTTTGAAAAAACAGGACTTGAAACAGTTACCGTACTCTCCGGCGGCTTTCCCTGCCAGCCCTTCTCCACCGCTGGGCAGCGAAAGGGCTTTGCGGATGAACGCTACCTGTGGCCGGAAATGTGCCGCGTTATTACCGAGCTGCGGCCCCGTTGGGTGCTTGGGGAAAATGTTGCTGGCTTCATCAATATGGGGCTCGACAAAACGATCTTTGACCTGGCAAAAGCGGGATACGCTGTTCTCCCATTCGTATTTCCGGCTTGCGGCGTCGGCGCATGGCATGAGCGCCAGCGAACTTTTATCGTCGCGGCTGATGTTTCCCACGCCCCTTGCCTCAGACAAGAACACCTGCAGGGACGCGGCCAACCTGGATGTGTACCTCTCCGACAACGGGATCTTTCGCAAGGTGAACCGGAACGGGGCCATCTGGAGCCTGAGCCTGTCGGCGGCGGTGTTCTATCTGACCCCGGCAGCGTCGGAGGGCTACCGCTCCACGCTGAAACCGGCGGCGTTTCGGAACAGCGCCCCGTCTGCCAACCTGTCGGCGCAGGTGATCCGGCAGGAGCGGCCACTATCCGAGACGGCGGCGCTGAATCCGGATTGGGTGGAATGGCTCATGGGCTTCCCCCGGAAATGGACGGACGTATCCTCTGGGCCACCGAACCGGAGGGAGTCCCCCGTATCACAGAAAACACCGCGGACCGCGCCCTCCGGCTGAAAACCCTGGGCAACGCGGTCTGCCCGCCGCAGGCATACCCCATTTTCAAATATATCTCTATGATCGAGACGGGCGAGTGCGCCAGCATTTGCCCCTACGGAAAGGCAGGTGGTGAAACATGAAGGAGTGGAAAGCCGCTGAGAAGGAAACGCAGAAGATGACCCGTGACGGAGCCATTTCCGTCAACATGGTCACAGGCGAGACGAGCCATGTTTCAGACCGTGCGCCGGAGCAGGACTATTCCCCCTCCGGCGATTCCACGGCGCTGGCGAGGACTGCCCTCCACCATCTGGACGACCGGCGCGTCCGGAAGTCTCAGAAGAAAAAGCGGCGGAACCGCCGCAAAGCCTACCGGGAGGGTACGGCGGCAAATAGCCGCCCATCCTCCCGTTTGCAATTCACCGAGGAGGAACGCGCCGCGCCGGAGCTGCAAAAGGCGATCCGCAAATCCGACAAGGCGACAGACAAGCTGGACGCGGCACGGACCGCCGTCCCCGAAAAGCAGCCCTCGCTCCATCAGCCGGTGAATCCGCTGGCGCGGCCGTTACAGGAGATCGGCCACGCCGCCCATGCGAAGGTGCATGAGGTGGAACAGGAAAATGTCGGCGTGGAGGCGGGGCACCTGACGGAGCGCGGCATGGAAAAGGCTGTCCGCTACGGAAACCGCAAACTCCAAAACTGGCAGGCAGACCGCAAGCTGAAACCCTGGCGGGAGGTATCCAGCGCAGAGCAGGCGGCGGTCCAGGCCAATGCGGATGCGCTGTATCAAAAGGCACTGCGGGAGAATCCGCAGCTTGCGACCAGCAACCTCATTTCCCGGATGTGGCAGAAAAAGAAGCTGCAAAAGCAGTATGCCACCGCATACCGAGCGGCGCATAGCGCCGGGGACGCGGCGGCAGCGGCGCAGACGGCAGCGAAGGGCGCAAAGAAAAGCGCGGATGCGGCGAAGAAGGCCGGAGAGTTTGTTTCCAAACACAAAAGAGCATTTCTGCTTGTGGGTGGGATCGGCCTGCTGCTGGTCATGCTGCTGGGGCTGCTGCAATCCTGTTCCTCCATCTTCGGCGGAGGCGTGTCCAACATTGTCGCGTCCTCCTATCTCTCTGAGGATTCTGACCTGCTGGCGGCAGAGGCCGCCTACTGCGCGATGGAGGATGAATTGCGGGAGTATCTGGACACCTATGAGCAGACCCACGACTATGACGAGTACCATTTTGATCTGGACGAAATCAAGCACGATTCCTATGTGCTGCTGTCCATTCTGTCGGCGCTCCATGAGGGCCAGTTCACCATTGACCAGGTACAGGACGATCTTCAAATGCTGTTTGACAAGCAATATATCCTTACCGAGACGGTCACCACGGAGACCCGATATCGCACCGAGACGAGAACAGACAGCGAGGGCAACGAATATGAAGTGGACGTTCCGTACACGTATTACATCTGCACAGTGGAGCTTGAAAACTTCGATTTGAGCCACGTTCCCGTTTACATCATGGATACCGAAACGCTCTCCATGTACGCCGTGTATATGTCCACGCTGGGAAACCGCTCTGACCTGTTCCCGTCCTCCGGGTATGTGGGTAAGTATATCACGAACCCGCCGGAGGACTATGAAATCCCTGCGGAATACCTGTCTGATGAACGCTTTGCGGCGCTTATTACGGAGGCGGAAAAATACTTGGGATATCCCTACGTCTGGGGCGGCAGCAGCCCTTCCACCTCTTTTGATTGCAGCGGCTTTGTCAGCTATGTTCTGACCAACAGCGGCCTTTGCAATACTGGGCGGCTGGGTGCGCAGGGCCTTTACAACATTTCTACACGGGTATCCGATCCGCAGCCGGGCGACCTGGTGTTTTTTATTGGAACCTACGATACTGCGGGTATCTCCCACGTTGGCTTCTATGTGGGGCTGGACGATACGCGCAACCCCATGTTTCTGCACTGCGGCGACCCGATCCAGTACGCAAGGCTCAATACAAGCTACTGGCAGCAGCACTTTTACGCCTACGGCAGACCGCCGTATGATTGATGGAGGTGAGCATATCAATATTGTTTCCTATGGCGGCGGTGCGAACAGCACCGCCCTTCTTGTTGGACTGCATCAGCACCGTATCCCCGTTGACCTGATCCTGTTTGCGGATACGGGCGGCGAGCATCCCCATACCTACGCCTATCTGGATATCATGGATCGCTGGCTGAAGGATCACGGTATGCCGGAGATCACACGGGTCTATAAGACCACGAAGGACGGCAGACGGCTGACTTTGGAGGATGAATGTCTGAAAAGCGGTACGCTGCCCTCTATCGCCTACGGCTTCAAGCGGTGTTCTCTGAAACACAAGATTGGACCGCAGGAAAAGTTCTGCAACAATTATCCTCCGTGCCGTGATGTCTGGGCCAGCGGGAAAAAGGTGGTCAAGTTCATCGGCTATGACGCTGACGAACACTACCGAAGCGATAAGGTCCTTCTGCGTGATCTGGCAGACCCGAAGTACAGCAAATGGTATCCCCTGATGGAATGGGGCTGGGACCGGGAGGCATGTATCCGGGCAATCGAGGCGGCTGGCCTGCCGCAGCCGGGAAAATCCTCCTGTTTTTTCTGCCCCAGTATGCGGGCGGAGGAGATCATCGACCTGCGGGAGCATTACCCGGATTTGTTCCGGCGTGCGCTGGCATTGGAGGATAACGCACGGGCCAACCTGAAAACTGTTCAGGGGCTTGGGCGTAACTATTCATGGAGAGAACGATTTGGAAAGGAGTTTATTTGACTATGGCAACTACTGAGAAGATCCGTCGTGACATTGAGAAGGTCCGGGAGAAGATCACGGATCAGCAGAAGCGCCTTCGTGCGCTGGAGGCGCAGCTTGCGGAGGAAGAAAATCTGGAGATCGTCCGCATGGTGAAGGCTGTCCACATGGACAACAAGGAGCTGACCGCTTTCCTGCGGGCCTACGCCAGCGGCATGATCTCCCTGCCGGAAGGGATGATGGAAAAGGAGGCCGCCGCTGATCCCGATACGATGGAGGGTGCCGACGATGAGGAATAAGCACATGATCCGCACATTGGCGGTGCTGCTGGCCGTTATGCTCTGCATGACGGCCTTTTCCACGGTCGCTTTTGCAAGTGATGGGGAGGCAGCCACCACCTCCGAGGCACAAACGGAACCGACTGACAGTGCGGATATCACCGGAGACGATCTCTCCAAACTGATCTCCGCGCTGTTTGGCTCTGTGCTGGGCAGCACGGAGAAATCCGGTAAGACCGGCACCGTCACCACGAATGGAGGTAAGCTGAATGTTCGCACGGGCGCTGGGCTGGATAACTACGCCTTTACGCAGCTCCCGAATGGGACGGTTGTGGAGGTCGTCGGCACGGACGGCGACTGGTACATGATCCGGCTGCCGGAGAAGATCGGCTACGTCTATTCCGGCTATATGACACTCAGCGATACGGGCGGCGAAGCTGACGGCGGCCTATCTCTGTCCATTGATCCCGATAAATTAGGCGAGTTGTTTGAGCAGCTTATGGGCGGCAGCGGAGGCACCGCTCTGACGCCGGACGGGAATCTGTCGCTGATTGACGATATCGGCAGCAGCGCCCGGAGCGGCAAGCAGTTTATCACGGTGGAAACGAGAAACGGCAACGTGTTCTATCTCATTATCGACCGTGACGACGAGGGCGAGGAAACCGTGCATTTTCTGAACCAGGTGGATGAAGCCGACCTTCTGACGCTCATGGGCGACGATGCGCCCGCAGCGGAGACGCCTGCCGTCTGCAACTGCAAGGAAAAGTGTGTGGCTGGCGCGGTGAACACGAATTGCCCTGTCTGCAAGAATAACCTCTCCGAGTGCAGCGGAAAGGAACTTGTGGCAGAGCCGGAGCCTGAACCGGAGCAGCCGGAGAAAAAGAGCAGCGGCGGTCTGCTGGTCATCGTCCTGCTGCTGGCGCTGGCAGGCGGCGGGGCCTTTGCCTATGTGAAATTCATCAAGCCGAAGCAGGGCGTGAAGGTCAGCGCCGATCCCGAAGATTACGATTTTGAGGATGAAGAAATGGTCAATGAGGATACGGAGGACAATGTGAATGATTAGAATAAGCCTTTAATCGTTGGGAGAAATATGCTTCAACGCATTCATAAGGTCTTCTCTTGTAATGATTAACTCACATATTTTCTTAGAAGGCTTATCTTCATCCATCTGCATAGCCATTACATCTACCGTAATAAATTCACCTGCCTGCACAATATCAGATTTTTCATGGAAACGAAGGTAACGCCCGGATACTTGGCATTCAACACAGAGTGGACCGACCATGTTCTTTCTCCGCTCGGAGTAGGTGATAGGAAATCTTGTGACTTTTTCATTCATGGGAAATGCCTCCTTTTATTATTTTCATATTTTAAGTATAAAGGAGGCTGTGTAGAAAATCAATGTCAGGAGGATTCTATATTGAAACTGATTATCGCAGAAAAACCGAGTGTGGCAAAATCTATCGCATCGGCCCTGGGTGCTTCATCCAGGGCCGATGGCTTTTATGAGGGCAACGGCCTTCTCGTATCCTGGTGCGTGGGGCACCTGGTATCCCCGATGGATGCGGGCGGCTATGACGAACATTTCAAGAAATGGCGCTATGACGATCTTCCCATTCTGCCGGAGCCGTTCCGCTATGTGCTGGCACCAGGCAAGGAGGACGCTTTTGAAAATCTCTGCGCCCTGATGGACCGACCCGACGTGGATACCATTGTCAATGCCTGTGATGCCGGGCGTGAAGGGGAGCTAATCTTCCGTCTGGTGTATGAAATGACCGGCTGCCGCAAGCCGGTCCTCCGTCTCTGGATTTCCTCGATGGAGGACAGCGCTATCCGGGAGGGCTTTTCTGATCTGCGCCCCGGTGCTGATTATGAAGCCCTGTATCAATCCGCACTCTGCCGCCAGAAAGCGGACTGGCTGGTGGGGATCAATGCCACGCGCCTTTTCTCCGTTCTCTATCACCGCACCTTGAATGTGGGCCGTGTGCAGACACCCACACTGGCAATGCTGGCGGATCGTGACGCAAAGATCACACTGTTTCACAAGGAAAAATATCATCTGCTGCGCCTGACGCTGGACGGAGCCGAAGCGGTGTCAGAGAAGTTCACCGATCCGGCAGAGGCGGAACAGGCAGCGGCTATGTGCAAGGGTGTGACCGTCACCTGTACTTTCGTCACGAAGGAGCAAAAGAAGGAACAGCCGCCGAAGCTCTATGATCTCACCACCTTGCAGAGGGAGGCAAACCGCCTGTTCGGATACACGGCAAAGCAGACCTTAGATTACGCACAGAGCCTCTACGAAAAGAAGCTGCTGACCTATCCCCGCACGGACAGCCGGTATCTGACTTCCGACATGGCGGAAACAGCCTCCTGCGTCATCCATCTGGCGGCGAACGTGCCGCCCTTTGACGGGATCAGCAATTTCTTCCCGCTGGTGGAGACCATGATCTCCGATAAGGATGTATCCGACCACCACGCCATTATCCCCACGATGGAGATTGAAAAGGCAGATATCAAGGGGCTGCCCCTGGGCGAGCGCAATTTGTTTCTCTTGGTCTGCTGCAAGCTGCTGTGTGCATCAGCGGAGCCGTATGTGTATGAGGCAGTCACGGTAACTTTCGACTGCGGCGGCTATTCCTTCACCGCAAAGGGCAAGCGCATCCTCTCCGAAGGCTGGCGGGAGATCGACCGCATTTTCCGTGCATCCCTGAAAGAAAAGCCTGTGGATGGGGACGGCGGCACGATCCCAGACTTCACCGAAGGGCAGACTTTTGACGGCGCGGAGGTTGCTGTTACCGAGCATTTCACCCAGCCTCCGAAGCCCTACACCGAAGATACCCTCCTGTCCGCTATGGAGAACGCGGGCAAAGACGATACGCCGGAGGACGCCGAGCGAAAAGGCTTGGGAACGCCGGCCACCAGGGCGGCTATCATCGAAAAGCTGGTGTCAGCCGGATTTGTGGAGCGCAAGGGCAAGAGTTTGATCCCCACGAAAGCCGGTATCAACCTTGTCACAGTCCTGCCGGAGCCGCTGACCTCTCCCATGCTGACGGCGGAATGGGAACAGAAATTGACGGAGATCGCAAAGGGCAGCGCTGACCCGGATACCTTCATGGATGGTATCCGCACGATGGTTCAGGAGATCGTGTCCACCTATTCCTGCATTTCCGAGGACGGCAAAAAGCTGTTTGCCCCGGAGAAGGAAGTGATCGGCACCTGTCCCCGCTGCGGGCAGCCGGTCTATGAGGGCAAGAAGAACTTTGCGTGTTCGGATCGGTCCTGCGGTTTCGTTCTCTGGAAGAATGACCGCTTCTGGACGAGCCGCAAGAAGGAGCTGACAAAGAAAATGGCAACGGACCTTCTGAAAAAGGGGCGTACAAATGTCAAAGGAATGTGGTCTGAAAAGAAACAGGCTGCTTATGACGCTGCGGTGATCCTGGATGACACAGGCGGCAAGTACATCAACTTCAAGCTGGAATTTCCGAAAAGAAAGGTTGGTGCTGATGGCAGAAAATAAGACTTTGGAACATTTACCCGAAGTGAGGGCGACGGTAGCTGCCCTCTCCCCGGAGGATCGGGAACTGCTGGCGGCGGTGCAGGCATCGCCCTTCAAGCTGACAACGCCGGAGCAGTTTAAGGAGTTTACGGACAACATCGACTATTTCGTATTTGAGCCCAACATCCACGATTTGAACGATCTGGGCTGGCGGTATCTGGCACAGCACATGGATACGCCGTTACCCCCGGAACTTCTGAAAGCGATCGCCCCTGTTCCGTTTGGCAAGTACGCCATGCAGGAGGAACAGGGCCATTTTACGGAACACGGATATATTTCTCTTTCCGGCGACGAGTGGGTGCATGAACACCCTGCGGAGCCGGAGAAAAAGCCCTCCATCCGGGAACGGCTGGAACAGGGCAAGAAGGAATGTGCAGAGAAAAGCAAGGCGCAGCCCCATAAGGAAAAATCTGCGCTGGAGCTGTAAGGAGGTGCTGATATGCCATATTACGATCACGACAAGGATTATCCCTTTGCCGCCTTTATCACCAATCTTGGGAAGTACAATGAGGGCGAGCTTGTGGGCGAGTGGGTGAAATTTCCCACCACCGCCGAGGAACTGAAAGAAGTGTTTAAGCGGATCGGGATCGGCCAGAAGGATGACTTCGGCCAGCCCTATGAGGAATGGTTCATCACGGACTATGACTGCTATGTGGACGGTCTTTACAGTAAGCTGGGTGAATATGAAAATCTGGACGAGCTGAATTATCTGGCATCGAAGCTGGATGAAATGAGCGAAAGCGAATACGCACAGTTTCAGGCCGGTATGGAAATGGGCGACCATTGCGGCAGCCTGCAGGAGATCATCAACCTCACCGAGAATCTGGATTGCTATGAGGTTTACCCCGATATCCATGACTATGACGATCTGGGCCGCTATTACATCGAAGAACTGGACGTTATGCAGGTGCCAGAGCATTTGCAGAATTACATCGACTATGAGGCCTACGGCCGGGACGTTGCGTTGGAGGAAAACGGCACCTTCACGGATCAGGGCTATGTGCGTGATACGGGTGACAGTTTTCATGAGTATTACGACGGTGAGCGCGGCAGTATCCCCGACGAGTACCGGGTGATGACCTTTCAGGACGATCTTCCCGAAGAAGAAAAATCTGAATGGGCTATGGATATCGCCTTTGACATGGACGAGTTTTTCCGGCAGCGTGATCCGCAGTATGCGGCGGAACACCCGGAGGCACAGGCTGCCAAGGAGGAACTCTACGAAAACCTGATGGCAGGGCGCATTTCCGCTCTGGATGAAAAGCTGGCGGCGCTGGGGCAAACGCAGGAGGACCATCTTCCTTCGGAGATTGAAAAGTTCAAGGATGCCACGGGCTATGAGGAATTTCTTGATTTTGATCCGGCGGAAGTCAAGGCCGCTTTGGATGACCCGGAGAAGTCCCATGCGGATGAAATGCTGTCCGCTGCGGAGAAGGTTGCCTCGGAAAAGATGACTGTGCTTGTAGTGGAGCCTATGAAGGGACCCTATGTGAAGGAGATCGACCCCGATCTTCATTCCCTGCAGGCGGAGGTTGGCGGAGACATTGGCGCAACTTATCCCTATTCTGACCCGGTGGCGCTGGTTTGCAATGATGAAGGAAAGCTCATAGGGCTTGATTTGAACCGTGGGCTGCGGGATGAAAATGGAGAAATTTATGATATCGTAGCAGGGACTTTCCTGGTGGTTGGACTTGGTGAGGAAGATTTCGCCTCCCTGTCCCCGGAACTGATTCAGAAATACACGGAACAGTTCAAAACGCCGGAACGATTTATGCAGATCAATGGCAATATCGTTGTTCTCCCTGTCCCGGCAGAGAAGCAAGACCTCACTTATCTGCCAGACCGTTTTGAAACTGGCGAACGTGTGCAGACACCGAGGGGCAGCTTTCAGGTGACGGCTATGAGCCGGGAACAGATGGAGGCGGCCGGTTACGGTGTCCACCATATTTCCGATGATGGGAAGTATCTTATCATGGGAAACAGCACACGGGCCTTTGCCGTGGCAGCGGAACAGCCGGAAAAGGACAATCCTCTCCGCACGGCGGAAATGACGCTGGAGGATGACTACGGCATGATCGATGGCGTTATCAACAACGGCAGACGCGGCGAAGAATTGGAAAAAGCCCAGGAGTACGCAGATCGGACAACGCCGGAGAAGCCTTCCATCCGTGAGCGGTTGGAGGACGCAAAACGGGAGTGTGCCGAGCACAAGCCCCCGGAGGGCAAGAAGCCCGGTCGTGATGCGCCGGAGCATGACTGCCTATGAGCCGAAGCAAGAAATGGCGGCTGGAATGGGCGTTCTTCCTGGGCGAGAACGGCAGGCGGCAATATAACCGCACCTGCAGGAAATGCGCCCTCGACTGCAAGCAGAGTTTCCGAGTGTGCCTGATGGTTTGCCCGCATTACAGCTCCAAACGGTCTAAAATCTGTGAGGATAAGGGTGCGAAAACCGCAGAATAATTCTCTATATCCGCATTTTCAAAGGGAGCCTTTATGATTTCTCATGTGATGGCCTGATTGCTGGCACACGGAGAAAAAGGCTCGATTTCAAACACTTTCTATCACGCAAAACGGGAGTACAGCTTTTCGGTTCGTCCGATCGGCTGTACTCCCGCTTTTTCTTTTTGCTTAGAACTGCGTAAAAATCTCAGCTATCTCTGCTTCATACTCTGCATATTCGGCTGAATCAAACAAATGATTTTGAGGGTTATCTAATGTAATAATTTTTACATCATCAATAGTCGAAGCCATATTTCTTCCTTGGATAGACGCAACTATAATCTGGTTACTGGTTTTGTCCCATGTGAGCAAAGTACGGATAATAGATTCCAAATGCTCGTCATCCTGCTCCAAAACATTCGGGGAATCAATGACCATCGGGAATGTTATCAAATCAGGAGCTGTCGAATGTTGTGTTTCGACAAATGCGAGCATTTGTGCAATTTTGCACCGAGGACCATATGCTCCGCTTGCACTAAGATGTGTACCAGGTTCACTTTCTGTCTCGACTTGATCCGAAGGAATATCAAGTCCAGCAAGCAGGCGCGTTAGATTTCCCTGATATACTGTGTTGGCTTGCTCTTTCTCCTGCGTGTAAGCTGATAATCGCTGATTGATTTCTGCGCTATCTTTACGTAGCCGGTCAATTTCCGAGGAATTGTAACTAATTTGATCCCAGTATTCTTTTAGAAGCTGGTTTGTAGCCTTTGATTTAACATAAGTATTATAAGATTCTCTATCGGCTGCCAGCTCCTTTTCAAAATCTTTTAGTCCCTGCTGTTTAGCCTCAAATTTTCTTTTTAATTTTATAATCTGCTTTTCTAAGCGTTTCTGCCCCTCGGCAGCTACCGTATAGTCCTCCAGCAGCGATTCGCGTAAATAAATTTTTTCAAGTCTTTGCGTCAGAACCTGTTCAAACACCATGCCGCAGCGAGGGCATTCAATCGTTTCTCCACATACAAAATCCTCGTTCGGGACTTTTTTCTTAATATACTTGGAGAGTAGCTCCTTTTCATGCGTTAGCTGAATCAAGTCATCTTCAGCCTTTAGTAAGGCGGATCGCGTTTGAGTTAATTCTTCAAGTATTCTCTTTATCTCTTGTTGCCTGGAAGATATGGCCCGCTCCAAGGAGGCTGTATCAAAGGACATTTGAATCGCATTGAGTCCAGCTTGCAGTGTTTCTATTACCGTTCGATACTTATCAATTTCCTTTGCAAGTTCATCAATCCGTTTTTTGTTCGTCTTGTGGCGCTTTGATATTTCAACGTAGCTATTATCCAGGACACCCAAGTGGAAAAAATAACTGTTCTTTCTTTGTGGTAAATCAAACTGAGCCATTTTGTCAAACGAAGAAGAGTTCACTGCCCAGCCATTCTCTTGATCCACATAATAGGGCATATAATAAAATGCCGGAGGGCACTTTATTATTGTTCCATCGCGGTCCTTAGATACAAGATCTATCTCTAGGTCAAATATCTCGCAAAGCCTTTCTTCAAAGTCTCCGACTGATTGGTAGCATCCGTCAAACACTCCGTCACAGTATAATACGAAAGTGTTCTTGAGCCGTGCAACTCGATATAGATGTGCATCAAGTGAAAAATCAATGTAGGTAAGTAAATTTAGCCTCTTAATTGGGCTTGGATAATACACTTCTGCGCCGAGTGTATAATATATGGATTTCATTATTACGGATTTGCCTAAGTGGTTGCGTGTACTAGTAAGTAAGTTCTTTTTAGGCGAAAAGGAAATTCGCTTAGCTTCCTTATTTGTAAGGTCAACCATTGTGATGGAAGATACCACCAAATTCATGTACCCACACCTCCATAGCAATACTTATATATCAAGATCATTATGAGCGTTTTTAGGTAGTGCTCATCTTGGTAGCAGGTTGGAACAAAATCACAATCACTGGCTTTAGCATAAACAGCATTAAATAATCCTACCATATCATCTATACCATTTTGATTTTCGGATTCTATAAATTCTAACAATGTTTTTTTAAGTGCCACGAATACGGAAATGTTGGAATACATATCCATCTTAATCTGTTGATACTTTGAGCTATATCGGCGACGTGCTGATATGGATGCAACATTGAAGTCTGAGAATAGCTTCTCTGGGGCCGGAATTTGAATTGCCAATCCGCAGGATATGATTTCTTTAATGGTTCTGCCGTCAAGCCCTTTCTTGCTCATAATTTCTTGTACATCTGTACAATCTTCATTTATTTCCTCGTTAAATCGCTTATCGAGTTCGTCGTATAAAACTGTAAAAATTGATTTTGCTGTCGCAACTTGTAAATTAGCATCCTGCCCAAGTAAGAAATCCTGAAATTCGTGTTCAACTTCTGCTTTGTGGTTTTTCGTTGAGAGTAAAGAACGAACAAAGAAAAATTTTGACAAATCAATGTCTGCTTCGTTTACATTCTGGTCTTTAGCAATAGCTTTGCGAATCTTCTTGATGTTTTCTTCAATCGATTTATCGTCTAATCCTGTCCTTTCATTAGGGAATACCTCGGTGCCGGATACGACTATATCTGTATTGCACACTAATGATGCACTATCAACATAGTCGCTATACTTTAGTGCATTGCGATACAGTTTTTGAAACCATTCATCTTTAATTACAGCAGACAAAAGATACTGTCTGTCCGTAGACTTAGTCTTAATCTGATACAAATGAATGGCTGAAGGATTATCAGGGTCACTAATGACAGAGACGTCCTCTATGTAATCCATCATTACAAGAAAATCTGTGGAGTAAAAATCCATGATTAACTGGATTGCATAGCTTATTTGGATAGTTAAGCGATTTTTTGTGCGTGATCCAGCAATTTCCTTGTGGCAACTGGAAATAAGATCACCCAATGACATATGCAACCCTTCCCTCGTAGATAGATTCGCAGGAGTATTTTTGTTAATTATACCATTTGTGCAACTACTACTCAAGGGAAAATCACCGTTTTATACAAATCAAATTGAATCGGAAGATATGTTATTTACTCTTGCCTATCAATCTCCACACCGTCAGCGGCACATACCACGCCGCCACGATCAGCCGCCAGGCCAGAACAAAACCTCCGATAATCCCGGCCAGAATGAAATTCAGCACGAACAGCGCGATACCGCCGCCCAGGGAACCGCCGCCCGGTATGATCCAGAGGCGCAGCCGCCAGATGCCGAACGGTAGCCCGCAGAGTATCCATAACCATAGGTAGTCCAGTTCGCCGTTTTTCACACAAGCGGACCGAAAGATGCAGTACAACAGCGCGGCGGCCGCCACGGGCAGGATCGTCTTGTAAAAGAAATCCTTTATTGCTTCGCCTCTCGTCATAGGCTCGCCTCCTTTGATATGTCTATATCGCTATTATATTTGATGTTCTGACAAAAGCCCAGGATAAAACGCAGAAAACGGATTTATTCCAGTTCCACATTCTTTTTTCGCTCCCGCTCCGGCTGCGGCGGGGAAAGAAAATCCTCCACATTCCGGCGTATAGCAGCATAGTCCCGTTCTTCCCGTTGGGCTTTCTGCAATTCAGCTTTCAGCGTGGCCTTCTTTGCGTTGAGCTCGTCCATTTCAGCCTGCATCCGCTCCGTGGCAGGCAGCGGGACCGCACCCAGCCGCTGGCACTCTCTGGCGGCGGCTTCAAAAAGAATGATCTCGCGCTCATGTCCCCGCAGAAACTTTTCCTTATCTCTGGACGCCTTATAGCGGTCATAGATCGGTTTGAGCTGGCGGTAGGTGCCGACGTGCTTCATCTTCAAGGCCAGTTCGTCGATCTTCGCCCCGGCATCCCGAAGATTCGCTTTAAGCCGGGCAACAGAGACGGTCGCTGCCTCGCACCGATCCAACAATTCCTCATAGCTGCCGATACCATGCTCCGTCAAAAAGTTGGAGGTATCCGCAATGCGTTTCAGATTTTCGATGGTCGCCCATCGGCGATATCCTGCGCTCTGCTGTGCCTTGATGTTGTTCTGGATATCAATGAGCAGGCTGATCTTTCCGCTCCGCTGCTTCGGCTGGCGGGAAGGTCTGGAACATCCGACGATCCGGGCAGCAAGGGCTTCTTCGGTGTAGTCCACACCTAGGGTTTTCAGACGGGTGAACCGTTCCTGATCCGGCGCTCTGGCTGAGATATACTTGCCCCGCTTGATCTCATAACCTTCTCTCTGCAGGCGGCGGAGCAATTCTTCTAAATCGGAACAGGCTGGTAGGAGCCGGTCAATGGCCGCTTTTAGCTTCGCCTTATAACTGATGCCGTTCTGCGTGGCCTGATGTTCAATATAGCTCTTGCCCTTGTCCTGTCCGGGAATGATGACAGACAAGCCTTGTTCCTTGCAAAGCCGATCGGAGGTGCGGCGGATATAGTGATAACTCCGCTTGTTGGAATGATAGTGCTTGTGATCCACAAAGCTGACCGCATTAAAAATCAGATGGTTATGAACATGATCCTTGTCTATATGGGTGGTAAGCACAAATTCATACTTGCCACCCAGGATTTCTTTTGCAAGCTCCATGCCGATCTCATGGGCCTGCTCTGGCGTGACCTCCCCAGGCTGAAAGGCTTGGATTAGGTGGCGGCCCAGGTTCGTTCCCTTGTCGATGGCGTGGCGGCGGGTCCAGGAAAATTCGATATCCGCAGTTTCGGCGGCGCAGCCATAGGCGGATACCAGGAGCTTCCCGTCTGTTTTCTCCGGGTTGCAGATATAGTCAATGGCCGCTTTCAGCGTTGACTTGATAGGATGTGTCTTTGTAACTGCCATATCTCGTCCAGCCTTTCCCGTATCTCTTCCATATCGGCCTGATACGCAGGACCTCCGGCGTTGATCCGTTTGGCAATCTGGTTGACATTCCGACCGATGGCGGAAAGCTCTTTTGTGAACGCCTTGATATCTGCGGTGTCCGTATAGATGATATACCCATCAATCGCCATCTTGCGGAGGTAGGCGCCATATCTGCGTGTGGGTAACTGGCTCATTTTTTCGTCTATGAGCCGTTTTTCATCCTCCGTAACATAGAATTTCATTTGGATATTCCGCTTTCGGTTTGCCATGCGCCGCCTCCGTTCTTTATAAGGGTTTGGGACTATCCCAACAAGCATTTTGAATTTTCGGGCAAGGGACCTGAAAATCTCAAAATTCGCAAGCGGGTACTCGCTTGCTGTGCTTGCTATCTACTTCGTACCCCGTATTTCTTCCGCTACCAATACTACAATCGGAGAAGTGTCTTTTGGCCACATCTGCGGATTTTTGCAAAAGAAAAACGCCATGAACTACCTGTTCATAGCGTTCCTTACACCGTATTCAATTTTCTCCCTCGCTGTCCGCTCTCGCATCCAATATTGCCTGTGCCGTCGCTGTAAGGATTTTGATTTCTGCATCCGTCAGCTCGTCCAACAGTATTTCAAACTGCCGCCGCTCCGTAGACTTATCTGCGGCTTCGTTGCCGTAAAGGATCTGATCGACAGAGATATGATAGCGGGACACCAGCTCTAAAAATACCTGTACGCTGGGATGCTGACCTTTGTTTTCGATGTTGGCAAGATAGCGCGGCGAGATAAACAGCGCATCGGCCGCCTTATTCCTAGATTCTTTCTGCTTTGTGCGACTGGCTTTGATTTCCAAACCATACGGCTTGAAGTCGATTTTTGCAATAGGACGTTTTTCTTTCTTGGCTCTTTTAGGCATAATTCAATCACCCTATTACATTCTACAGTTCCACTATCTTGCAGAATATGCCTTATTTATTCATTGTATTGACTCGAATAATTCATATTCCGTTTCTTGTAACAATTCAACTGGCTATATATAATAAAAACGCCAAATTGATTCAGCCTTGTTCTATCCCCAAAAAATTATTTTACCTCTTGACTCTCACGTTACGTCATAGCGTATGATAAGGCTATGTTCGGACATGAGAAACAAATTGGAGGCTTTACCATGAAAATAACAGCGATCCGGTCTGACCGGATTTATCGAGATATGATGACTGCACTTCCCGACAAAAAGGAAAATATTTATCGGAATCAACTGATGAAGCCCTTTGAATTTAAGTGGGCGTGTGTTGGGATTCCTCTGACGGCAGCGCAAGAGGGTGGCTATGATGTGGTTTCTGCCGCCACAATGAGCGGCTTCTATGCCCCGGTACAGATCACGGAGGAACGCCAGGCAGAAATTGAAAAAATCAGCAGCGATACTTTTTGGGCAAGCTGTGAGGCCAGCATCCGTAATACGCTTCTTGACTTTGAGCAGCACGGCATTCAACTCCCGAAGCAGGAGTATGTGTTTACGGTCATGCTGAGCGACCCGCAAAGTCCCATGACAGCGATGACAGGAGATTACTGCGGCGATGGAGGGATTCCCGGTTATATCATCGGCTCTATTGTGCCGAATGAGCGGTCGCTCGGTCTGCTCCCTGTGGCGTTGGCACATGAAACAAATCACAATGTCCGCTGGCAGTTTATACAATGGAGCAATCATATTACGCTGGCTGACATGATCGTATCGGAGGGACTGGCAGAAACATTTGCTGCTAAAATGTTTGGTGAGGATAAAGTCGGCAAATGGGTCAGCGAAACGACACCGGAGGTGCTGCGGAAAACCATCAAACCACTTGTTCGGGAAAACCTTGAGGCACATGATTTTCAGACGCTTTCTTCGTATCTTTACGGGGATGAGATCATGTCCCTGCGCGGTGGTCAGCCCATTGGTATGCCATACTGCGGCGGATATGCCTGCGGGTATGCGCTGATCGGCCATTATCTGAAAAAAACCGGAGCATCTATTTACGAGGCGACCATTACGCCGACAGAAGAAATTTTGAAGCAATCGGAGGATTTCTGGAAATGAAAGTCAGCGACGTGGCAAAACTGACGGGTGTTACCGTTCGTACCTTACATTACTATGATGAAATCGGCTTACTTCCGCCAAGTGAAGTCACAAGCAGCGGCTACCGGGTTTACAACGATGCTGATTTGGAGGTTTTACAGCAAATTTTGTTTTTCCGGGAGCTTGACTTTTCGCTGGAGGAAATCCGGGGAATCATGCAGAATCCAGCTTATGAAAAAGGGACTGCTTTGCAAAATCAGAAAGCACTTCTGGTGCAAAAGCGGGACAGACTGGACAGGCTGATCGCTCTTGTAGATAAGACATTGAAGGGAGAACGCGACATGAGTTTCAAACAGTTTGATACAACAAAGATAGAAGAGGCAAAACAGCAATATGCGGCAGAGGTCAAGCAGCGTTGGGGAAACACCGTTGCCTATGCTGAGTATGAAAAGAAGTCGGCCAGCTATAATACTGTTCAACAAAAGATGCTGGATGGCGAAGGCGCGGCGATTTTGAATGAGTTTGGCAAGAATCGCTCACTCCCGCCAGACAGCGTAGAAGTGCAGGAGCTTGTGAAAAAGTGGCAGGCTTACATTACGGACAACTACTACAACTGCACAAAGGAGATCCTTTCCTGCCTGGGTCAGATGTATGTGGGTGATGAGCGCTTCACGCAGCACATCGACCAGTATGGTGTCGGGACGGCAGCTTTTATGGCGGCGGCAATAGAAGTCTACACAAGCTGAAAGCCAGATCACTATGAGAGAAAGCTGAAATAAAAGCAAAGAGAAGGGTACTTCGCCCTATGCAAACAGAATTTATACGCTGCCCGATTTGTAGAAACAAAACGAGGGTACAAATCCGAGACGATACAGAATTGAAGAATTTTCCTTTGTTTTGTCCGAAGTGCAGGCAAGTCACTCTAATCAATATTACACAATTCAAAATAACAGTTATCAAAGAGCCAGACGCATAGACGCAGAGCCGATAACCCGTAGCCAACAGGCACACGGTTTATCGGCTCTTTTCTTTTGATAATAGCTGCGCTGGCATACACAACAAGACCGTTTTGTTCGGCCTTGCGGCGCAGAACGGCGGTTTTGAAATATTGCATTTCAAGCCGCGGTTTTCCTTTTGAAAAATTGGATCAACGGGGGGGTGTGGTAAAGTCGCCCTTTTTTAAGGATACGGCGGTGTCCGAGGAGGTATTGCCGTGTCCTTTTTGCTTTTTCGCAGCGTCCATGATTTGCACCAGCTAAAAAAAGCGTAGCCCCTCCATCGGACTATTCCGGCTATGAGTATGAACACAGAAATCATGTAAATAGATTTTATAATTCTTCTGCGCCTGTCTGCGTTTTGCAGACAGGCGCTTTTTGTCGTTATCGGGGATGCTTTTATCGTCCTCGCGCTCCGCCTCTCGTCTGATCCGGCCACCAACCCGATCAGAACGAAAGGAGCGCACAAATGAGCGGCAGAAAAAATATTTTTGATTTTTCCCGGCAGAGCTGGCCAAAACAGCCTTCCGCAGAACGAGTAGTGGGCGAAAGGGGAAGAAAAGAACTGCCTCCCGGCACGAAGGGAGGTGAGAACATGAAACCTGATCGCCACGCCGAACACAAGCAGCACGCCTTTGACAGCTTTTGCAAAAAGGTCTTGAAGTGCGAGGCCTGCAATGGCTATCGAGAGATCAGCCGCAGGAAGAAGCACAGCATCCCTTTCAGCGAACTGCCGGAGGACGCAATGGAGCAGCTTGCGGCCTATGACCGTTATCCCTGGGAGTACAACACCTTCATTCTTGGCGGTGATGTGATCCTGATCGAAAACGATCTGCTGGCCGATGCGCTGAACGCCTTGCCTCAGGACAACCGGGATATCCTTCTGATGTACTGGTTCCTGGAAATGGCGGACCGTGAGATCGCGGAGCGTATGAACCTGGCCCGCAGGACGATCAACAACCGCAGGCTGAAATCCTATCGGCTGCTGAAAGAGCTGATGGGAGGTGATACGGATGCGTGACACCGCAGCTTCCCGGAATAATCTTCTTCCTTATCCGGTCATTACCGCCGCTGTCCAGGGCGACCCTGACGCGGTAAACCGTGTGATCGGCCACTACTCCGGCTACATAGCGGCGCTTTCCACAAGGACAAGCTATGATCCTCAGGGCTGTCCTCATTCTCAGGTGGACGATGATCTGAGCCGCAGGCTGGAAACGAAGCTGATTATTGCGATTCTGGATTTTGACCTGACCTGATCCAGATGACCGCCGTGCGTTCCCCTTTCCGCATGGTGTGTTCCGCACCTTGACAAAGAAAGCCCGTTGGGAGGCCAGCGCCGCAGTATAAGGCAAACGGATACATTCCTGTTTGTGCCGAGCCATACGGTCGGTGCGCCATGACCTCGTTTCAAGTCCGCAGGACGGGACCACTGTAACGGGCGAGCGAACAGCACCATACCGCAAAGCAAGCGTGGCACCTTGCGGGCGATGACACACGGGCAGGGTCAAAGATACTCGCGCATTGAACGCCCACAAAGCATTGTGCGCCGCACCCATCAGCATGGGCCGGGGTTAGACTCCCGTGGAGCTGTGCCAACAGCCGTCCGTTTTGCCTCTTTCATTGCTATCTTTATGCTTTATGAAAGGGGATTTTATCATGCAAGATAAAGCTACAAATCCCGGCAAGACCAGCAGGCCAGAGAAAAATCCTCTGGATGCAAAAACGACCTATCACATTGGCAATCGGTCGTTCGTTGTTGAGCCGGTTTTCAAAGAAGAAAGCCCGGATACCCTGGGCAGCGTTCTCCTTCGCCTGATGAAGTCCGAGAGTGAAAAGCTGTAAATAGCTTTCAAACCCGGCTGACAGAGGCAGCAAATGGCGGTATAATGTGTTCGTACAAGTATATTTGCTATTCGACTGCCTTGACGGAAGGAGGACTTATGAAACAGTCGAATAACAAAAAATCCCGTGACGTGACCGCCTTTCTCTATGAAAGACTTTCCCGTGACGATAATCTTGAAGGCGAAAGCTACAGCATCGGCAATCAAAAGAAGCTGCTTGCCAAAGTCGCAAAGGAAAAAGGCTACACAAATCTGCTTCATTTCCTGGATGACGGCATTTCCGGCGTGACGATGGATCGCCCCGGCTTCGTGGAAATGATCCGCCAGTTGGAACAGGGAAAAGCCGCCGCTGTCTTTGTCAAAGACCTCTCGCGCCTGGGGCGCAACTACATTGAGGTCGGACGGCTGACGGAAGAATTTTTCCCGAACCATGATATCCGCCTGGTGGCCGTTTCGGATAACATCGACACGGCAGAGGGCGAAAATGAGCTTGCCCCGATCCGCAACCTGTTCAACGAGTGGTATGCCCGCGATATCAGCAAAAAGCGGCGCATCAGCAATAAGATCAAGGGCAATGCCGGTGAGCCGATGGGCCAGCCTCCCTATGGTTACATCAAGGACCCGAATGATCCGAAGCATTGGATCGTGGATGACGAGGCAGCCCAGGTTGTGCGCCGCGTTTACAGCATGACTTTGGAGGGGTTCGGAACAGAGCAGATTGCCGCCCAGCTTGAAAAGGACGATGTCCTGACCCCGCGGGCCTACTGGCTCACGAAGGGCATCAAACGCCCCGGCAAGGGCAAACAGCAGCCGCCTACCAAGTGGAACAGCTCCACAATAACCAAAATTCTCTCCCTGCAGGAATACTGTGGTGACATTCTCAATTTCAAAACTTATTCCAAATCCTACAAGAATAAGAAGCGAATCGACAATGACCGTGAGAATTGGGTGGTGTTCCAGGACGTCCATGAGGCGATCATCGAGCGTGCTGTGTATGAGCAGGTGCAGCAGAAGCGGGGCAAAATCCGTAAGCGCCGCACCAACAATGGAGAACACAATATGTTTTCCGGCCTGTTGGTCTGCGCCGATTGCGGCAGTAACCTTCACTTTCACTTCAATCAGGGCAATCCGGAGATCAAGTATTTCAACTGCTCCAACTACAAGGGCAATCGCGGCACCTGCACCTCTACCCATTATGTCCGCGTAGACTTCCTGGAGGAAGTAGTGCTGGGAGAGATACGGCGCTTAACGAAATTCGCCAGCCTCTATGAGAACGAATTTGTAAAAGCTGTGATCGGTCATTCCCAGCAGGCGGAACAGACAGACCGCAAGCTGAAGGAAAAAGAGCTAAGAACGCTCCTTGCCCGTGATGAAGAATTGGACGGCCTTTTTGAGCGCATCTATGAGGACAATGTTTCCGGCAAGCTCTCCGATGACCGCTTCGCAAAAATGTCCCGGCGGTATGAGGACGAGCAAAAGGAACTATCGGAGAAAATAAAAAAGCTCCGCTCCGAAATAGAGAAGCAGAGCAGCCGTTCCATGACAACGGATATGTTTATCGGTCTTGTCCGCAAGTACACCAGAGCGAGAAAACTGGCGCCTAGGATGCTGAACGAACTGATTGAGAAGATCGAAGTGTTCAATGCGGAGAAGATCGACGGCGTATGGGAGCAGCGGCTTCGCATCCACTATAACTGCGTCGGAACGATTGAGATTCCAACGGTGCTGCCCCTGCCGATCCCGGAAGTGTCCGTAAATACAAGAAAAGGCGTAGTCGTCAACTACGCCCCCTGTGAACTCGCTGTATAAAAAGCGAGTGTTCTTACAGCTTTTCAAATGCTGTAAGAACACTCGCCATGCTGCCGGAAGTAGGATTTCAGAAAAAAATTTCCGCGTATACGGAATATCCGGGAAAAAGAAACAGCTTCTGGATGCAGATACATACAGCGTGTCATCGGCTAAAGTGCCGGCACATGGCCACAGTGTTACCGTAGAGGTTTCCTCCAAGGCATATCCGGATATCAAGGCAGAGATAACAGTGCTTATTGACCGTGATGAAAGTGTTAGGTATAAAATCGGCAGAGAAAATCCAGATGATGTGGAGGCTATCCTGTATTCCAACGGGGATCTAGAAATATCCGGAAAAGGAAGCGTCCGGAATTTCAAATCAGATTCTGCGCCATGGAAGAAATATTCTGTTAAACGGCTGACCTGGATTGATCCGGAGGCAGAAGTGGAAAGCATGGACTACTGGTTTACAGGAAATGACGAATACCTGGAAACATTGTGCCGCATCCCGGATACAGTGAGAAGCATGGTGGAAACATTCAAGAATGCTACGGCGATGACCAGTATGCCGGATATGTCTGGTGCGGTCCGGCTGGAAGATATTACATCCTGCGCAGAAGGGTGTATCGCACTGGAAAAGGCCATGGAACTTCCAGGAAATATAAAACAGGCAAAAAAAGCATTTTACGGTGATACGGCACTGATCGATGGAGCCGATACAACAGCCTGTATGCAGTTGGAGAACATGGATTCCATGTATTACGGCTGTATGGCTCTGGCATCTGTCCAGATTCCGGACAGTGCGAAAGAACTTTCGAATATCTGCAATGGCTGCGTCAACCTGAAAGAAGTACATATCCCATCGTCTGCACAGAAAATGAACAGCAGTTTTTTCGGATGTACCGCACTGGAATCCATAACCGGTGAAATCCCATCTTCCTGTACGGATAGCGGGAACCTGTTTTCCGGCTGTAAGTTCCTGAGTGGAACACTTACCGTTTCCTGTACATCCAAGACAACCCTTTCAAGCTCGTTTTCGGACGCTGCAACGGCTGGAACAGGACTTACGATCATTTTACGGTACGATGCAGAAAAATCGCAGGAAACGGCCAATACGGGCTTCTACGGGGGAACAAAAAGTGCAGATGAAATCCTGAACGCATTAAAGGCATCTATGGAAGCCGCATTCAGCAGCGGAAGCCATATTACAATAACAACAAATGCAAATAAAACAGAGGGGTGATTAGAATGTAATAAAAATGCAATATGAAAAATAGCAAAAGACTCTTGTAATTACGGAATTGGAAAGGTAATATGATAATATGATCCAAAGAAATAAAAAAGGGGGAGAAACCATATGGACATGAAAGAGCTTCGAAAAAATGCAGAAAAAGTAATAGCAGAACGTTTTCCGGACTTCAATTTTTCCACACTGGACTGGGGAGAGCTTGATCCATTCTATCTGGAGCATCCGGAAGAAATACCGATTGAGCATGAGTTTATTGGCTACCGGCAGGATGGTGATGTAGCGGAAGATTACCAGGGAAACCTGTATCTGGTTCTTTGTGATCCAGGAATCCACCCGATCGGAAGTGTATGCATGGAACAGTCCGAACTGGACGATGCCGTAAAACTTGGAAAACGGGAAGATTATACCGGGGAACTTCTGGAAGAAATTCCAGAATAAAAAGTGAAATAATAAAACAAGGAATCCCGTGTCAAACATTGACACGGAATTCAAACAGAAAAATCGGTGTCAATGTTTGACACGGACGGAGGAAAAAAATATGAGAAAAAGAATCGCAATGGTACTTCTTGGCCTGAGCCTGGCAGTAGGCACACCGGCCGCAACAAATATGTTCCCAGTAGTTTCTGCCCAGACAGTACAGGCAGCTGGAAAAACCGGATGGACACAGGAGTCCGGAATCTGGTATTTTTACAAAGACGGTGTAAAACAGACCGGCTGGCAGACCTGGGACGGAAAAAAATATTATCTGAATGCAGACGGAACCATGAAAGCAAATGAGTGGATGATTGATACGGATGGATCGGTTTACTACTTCCGCAGCTGGGGTGGAGCTTACCTGAACTGCAAGGCAAGAATCAACGGCAGAAGTTATACTTTCGGTGCAGACAGTAAGGTACAGGGTTCCCAGTGGGTTGTAAAAGGCGGAAAATGGTATCTGGTGAAAGACGGAAAAATTGCAACCGGCTGGCAGACCTGGGATGGAAATAAATACTACATGAATAGTGATGGAAGTATGCGCTCCAATGAGTGGAAACTGGATGATACCGGAAAAATCCGTTATCTCTGCAGCTGGGGAGGAGCTTATAAGAGCCGGTCTGCAAAAATCAATGGACGTTCGTATACCTTCAATAGTGCTGCAGAAGTAACCAACATGCAGTGGATCGTGATGGATGGACAGTGGAAACTGGCAAAAGATGGAAAAATTGCAACGGGTTGGCAGACCTGGGACAATAACCGTTACTATCTGAACGCAGACGGAACCATGAAAGCAAATGAATCTTTCACGGACGGGGGAAAAACCTATTTCTTCTGCAGCTGGGGCGGAGCTTATAAAAACTGCTGGCAGACCTGGAACGGAAAAAAATATTACCTGCATGATAACGGTGCAGCCTATCAGAATGAGTGGCTGAAAACCGGAGGAAAATGGTACTGGTTCCAGGCAGACAGCACCATGGCAGTGAACACAAGCTTTACATACAAAGATAACCTGTATTTTGTGGACGGAAACGGAGTTATGCTTTCCGGATGCTGGAAAGAAGAAAACGGAGCAAAATACTATATCCGGAGCTGGGGCGGAGCCTGCAAGGATATGCAGATGAAAATTTCCGGAAAGACATATTATTTCCGATCAGACTGTAAGATGGTAACGGATCAGACGGTAAACGGAAATTACTACGGAAAAGACGGTGCGCTTACAACAAAACCAGCAGCAAAACCGACAGAAACACCGAAACCGACAGAAACGCCAAAACCAACGGAGACACCAAAACCAACGGAGACACCAAAACCAACGGAGACACCAAAACCAACGGAGACACCAAAACCGACGGAAACGCCAAAGCCGACAGAGACACCGAAGCCAACAGAGACACCAGCAGAAACCGTTTATGCAACAAGCGTAACAATTACACCGAACAGTAATCTGGAATTAACTGAAGTTGGACAGACACTGCAGCTGGCCGCAACCGTATATCCGGAAAATGCAACCAACAAAGCGGTAAAATGGACTTCGGATGATCCAGAAGTAGCAAGCGTAGATGAAAATGGACTTGTAACCGTTCATAAAAAAAATGGTATGCGAAAAGTTATTATCTCAGCTGATGCAATGGGATCTAAGCCAGACGGAGGTGTTGTTGGAAGATACGTAGAAGTAAAAATTAATATCCCATACACCAACGAAGAGGCTCTTGGAATGACCGTCTACGATCAGGAAGTTTCCAGAAAGATTTTCGACCTGGTAAATGAAGAACGTGTCAAAGAAGGACATGCAGCTATGATTTGGGATGAAAAACATTGTTATCCGAGAAGCGTTGCCGCTGCCGGATACCACATCATGAGATCAATCACACAGCTAGGATACGGAACTTCTGATAATCTGGCCCTGCATGGTGGCAGACAGAACGGCTGCGGCGGTGGTCTGTCATATACAGATTCCGATGATCTTGCCCGCCAGATCTTCAACCTTTGGATGTCCTCTCCAGGTCATAAAGCAAACCAGATGGATGATTATAATGCATATGGAGCAATCGCTGTAATGTATGGACAACCGCAGGAGTATAACGGAAGAAAAATTGTGAATTTCTCAGCTGTATTCTCATTTGCAAATCAGGATCTTGACTTTCCAGCTACTTGGGAGAATCAAGATATGGGAATGGGCGAAGTCCTTGGTATGACAGAGAACGATTATAATTTGATCACAAACTACTTTATCCGATAAAAAAAGAATCCCCTCTCGTAGACGAATTACGAGAGGGGATTTGTATGTCGAAGAGGTAGTAAAATAGTCGATGGTATGTTATACTGAATCTAATCAGGTCAGAACGTGATAGGGATAGTCAGGTGGTTGTCTTTTCTGGAAACAGAAAGGGGGTAATGCCAATGAATACAATGGAAGTGTTGACGCTTTTATTGGTTGTCTTAGAGGCATTGTCCCACATAGATAACCATCGCAAGTAGAAAGAAGGCTATTCCCTACCGCAAATAGGGGATAGCCTATGTCTCTTGTTGCTCTTTGTAATAATTTAGATTATTTCAGAAAGGCAACCACCGACACTGGTATATCCTTGATTGCTTCTGATTTGATTATAAGCTGCCAGACGGAAAAAGTCAAGCAGCATGGGGGATGCGCAGAACTTTGCGCATCCCTTTTTCGAAAGAAAGGTGAAAAAATGAATACTACGAAAAAAATAATAAACAGGATTGTAGTGTGTGGAGCTATGATTGCCATAGGCATTAATACATATGATCTGTAGAAAATAAGAAGCCAAGGCAGCGTTTTTGAAACGATATTTCAGATTCGCTAATTTTTTTATAAAATTTTTCGAGAAAATGTACCCTTTTTAGATGAAAATGTACCCTTTTTCAAAGAAATGTACCCTTTTCTGAAAAAATGTACCCTTGCACGTCATCAAAAGGTATGCTATGTTATACTTGCAAAAGAAGGAAAACAGAAGGGACAGCAGGTAGGACAAAAAAATCTTTCAATTGCTCGTGTCAATGATTGACACGAAAAAAAGGAATATGGGCTTTCATGCATCAGAACATGGTTTTCATGGGCTGGTGCATTTTTTATGCCCATTTTTAGGGGGTGACGCCGTTGCCCGGAAGAAGTGGCAACAAAAAGTAAAAAAGGAGAGAGAGGAAAAATGAAAACAAAAGTAATACACGCATTCCTATGGATTCTGGTTTGTATGGTGCTTGGTATTACCTGTTATCAGTGCCGTGATTTAAGGGGTTATGTGATTCTGTCAGGTTCTATGGAACCTGTGATTCCCACAGGATCAGTGGCAGTTGTGGATTCATCGAAGAGGGATGTACGTCCAGGAAATATTGCTACGTTTGAGAGGCACGGGGATCTGGTGACTCACCGGATTCTGTCAAAAACAGAAGAGGGATACCAGACAAAAGGGGATGCAAACACAGATCCGGATTCCGGAACCATTCCGGCAGAAAATATACGTGGAACATACCTGTTCTGCATTCCACATCTTGGATACGGATTTATGTGGGCGAAAAATCACATGTTTCTTACCGTAGGTTTTCTGGCGCTGTTCATGCTTCTGGTTTTCTGTTTTCCGGAGAAAAGACCTGAACCAAAGGAACGGGAACAGGTAAAAAAAACAAAAAGAAAAAAAGGAGAATTACGATTATGACAAAGAAAAAAGTAGCAGCATTTTTTACAGCAGCAGCACTATGCGGCGCACTGGCCGTTGGATCATCCATGGCATATCTGACAGATCATGATTCTGTAACCAACAAATTTTCTGTAGGTAAAGTAGACATCGTTGGCCATGAGCCGAACTACACACCGGATAATGATGGAAAAACCAACAATATCGTTCCGACCCAGGTGATCAAAAAAGACCCGCAGATCGAAAATGTTGGAAAAAATGATGCTTATGTATATCTGGATGTTTCTATCCCGATTGCAAAGGTGATTACTGTTAATGCTGCAGGTAACCGTTTGAATGGAGGCGTTGCAAAAGATACAGAGCTGTTCTCCATGAACAATGTTTCTAAGAAATGGACTCTGATGTACAACAAGCGTGTAGGAGATAATATGGTTTACACCTACAGCTATAACGAAATACTTGCACCGGGAAAAACAACAGATCCGATCTTTACAAGCCTGACAGCTGCCAATATTGTAGAGGGACAGCTGGATGGAAAAGATCTGAATGTGCCGGTACATTACTATGCAATCCAGGAACTCAACACCGGAGAAGGAACCACGATTCCACAGAAAGCAGCTTCCGCATGGAAAAAATATGAACTGCAGAACCAGGGCCAGGCAGGACAGATCACGACTCCGCAGTCTGACGAAAGCGGAAATAATGGGGTTACAACCGTTGATGGAAACGGAAATGCAACATCGGATGAAAACAAAACAAATACCCCAGATGATGTTCAGGTTGAGCCGGAACAGGATGGAAACAACACTTTATCATAAGAATACTTTAAATAACAGTCCGGAAAGCCATCCGGACTGTTCTGAAAAAGAAGGGAAAACAGCATGAAAAAAAAGAAAAAACGAATGCTGTCAATTGCCGGAATGTGCTGCTGCGGTTTTCTTGCAGCAGCCACCGCAATATCGGGATCTTCTGCTTACCAGACGGACCATGATGAAGTAGTAAACATTATCAGGACTGGAAATAACACCATTATTCCGGATGAGGATTTTCCGACACCGACACCGGTTCCATCCAGCGGATCAGTAGTAAAAAAAGTCAGGGCAAAAAATACAGGAGATGTACCTTGTTATGTCCGGGCATATATCACATGCAGTGAGCCTGTGAAAGAGTTTACGGGACTTGATACCACAAACTGGGCTAAGGGAAATGATGGCTATTATTACTACAAAAAAGCTGTTCCGGTTGGAGGAACAACAACTTATCTGTTTACAGGGGTTACTGTTGCAGATGAATATGAGCAGGATAACCTGGAAGTAACAGTCTATGAGGAATCCGTTCAGACAACAGATGGTCAGAAAGAATACACTTCTTATCAGGAAGCATGGAAACGGTTTGGAGGAGGTGGCCAGTAATGAAAAGGAAAATTGCAATAGCAGCCGGAATTCTGGTCACGGCAGTAAGTACCATCAGTGGATCATATGCTTACTATCAGGACAGCGTTACCGTTACAAACCACATCAGCACCGGTGATGTAAACATTGGAATCCAGGAATACGAAAAAGATGGTGATACGGAAAAAGTTTACGAAGGACCTGCAGATGGAATTGTGCTTCCATCCCAGAGCATTTCAAAGATTCCTCGTATCACGAATTATGCGGAAACCTGCTACATCCGGGTGAAAACCACTTATTCCGGAGAGGCATCGGATTCCGTGTCAAACGTTGACACGGAAAAGCCAGAGGAAGATTCCAAAACGGATGCAGACCCGAATGAAACGCCGGAAGCAACAGAAGAGACAGCACAGGAAACGACAGAAAATGCCGAAACGGAAGTAACACCAGCACCGGAAGAGCCAGAAAAACCGGAAATAACGCCTGAACCTACAGAAACACCTTCGGTGGATCAGGATAAGGAAACGCCTGCGGAGTATGTTCTGAGTGATGAAGAACTGGATGGAATTTCCGATGAATGGGTAAAACAGGGTGAGTATTATTACTATACGCAGCCGTTGAAAAACGGAGAATCCGCAGACTTTTTCCAGAACGTAACGATTCCTGCAGCGTGGACATCAAAAGCACAGGACAGGGTTCTTGGACTTACTGTGACCGCAGAAGCGGTGCAGGCAGCAAACTTTACACCGGATTTTAATTCGGAATCCCCATGGGGCGATACGGAAATTGAACAGTGCGTACATGAGACGGATAACAGCATCACAGAAGTGACAAAACAGTATACCGCTATGTCCGTCACTTATGAAGGGGCTGCCAGAAAGCTGGTGGCTGCGCCGGAAGATTTCTTTAGAAATTTACAGACGGCAATGCCTGGCGATACGATCAGTGATAGTTTTCAGCTTTCCAATACGACAGCAACCAGTGCCGAATTTTTCTTCCATACGGAAACGCCTGGAAATTTAACGGATGAAGAACTTGACCTTTTAAAACAGTTTAAATTGACGATCACGCAAAACGGAAAAACCCTGTATAACGGTGATTTGCAGGCTGCATCCCTGAATCAGGAAATCAGTCTTGGAACACTGGAAACAGGGAAAAATTCGCGGGTACAGTTTACGCTGCAGTTACCGGCAGAACTGAAAAATGCATATGCAAAACGGGAAAGCATGGTAAACTGGATTTTCCGTGTACAGGGTGCTGAAGAACCGGGCAAAAACGAACCGTCCCCTGCCATTTCGCAGACTACGGCACCAAAAACCGGTCTTGCAGATCCATACGTTTTTGTTCCTCTTGGAATTGCGGCGGTAACGGCTCTTGGAACCGTGAAACTGTCCCGTAAAGAGAAGAAAGAGAGGAGGAAAAAACTGTGAAACGATGGAAAAAGGCACTGTCAGGGCTGCTTATGGCAGCCTTGATGGTAACTGGAATTTCTTTCCCGGAAAATGTTTTTGCTGTCAGCACAGGCATGGATGGGTTACCATCTGTAGTTAATTCTGGTATTGGAAAAATTGTAAACAAAGATTCTGTTATTGATGGGTCTTATAACTTTACACCAGTCATTGGATCAGAAACAAAAATTACATTTGGATGCAGTGATAGAAGTGGATCATGGGATAACTATTTTTGCCAAAATGCAGAAAGATATGCGAAAGCATGCTCTTCGTGGTGGAAACTGGCTGATACATCGAGGTGGTCAAATATACGTTCCTTTGTTCCATATGAGAACTTAAAAGGAAAGATGTATGCAGAGTACACCAATGTGGGTAATGCCAATGGCTTACCAGTTACCATGCGAATCTGGTTTTTGGACTGGCAGAATACTGATATCAGCGGGTATCCGGGATATGAAGATGTAGACAATGTTGTTGTTTCTGTAGACAATACAAAAGGCGGTGCAACTCCTGTCATTGATATTAAAGGCTTGAAATGGATTAAGGTAAGATTTTCATATTACGATGAAAATGGAAATCCACTTAAGGTTAAGGGACATTTCACTTTATCTGATCTGGACTATTCCCAGGGATTTTATATTGATGGAAAAGTCGATGGCATTTATGTCACGAAGGAAGCTGATGATCGTCTAATCTATGATGCAAGAACGGATGCAATCTGGTCAGCAAAAAAGGGTTCAAATGCAGATGATGGTACTTCACCGGATAACCCGGAAGGATGGGTTACTTACACATATGAAGGCGATTCTCAGACTATGGTCTTTTATAATGGAGGAACCATACAAAATGTGGACGGTCCAGGTAAGGGACTTACCACAGTGCAATCATATCCAAAAGATTTTACATTTACTGGTGGGGATGCCATATTTAATGGATGGAAAGGATCAAGCCGGACCGAGGCAACAGATTGGCACGTATGGAATACTTCTGAGTTTGGCTACACCTCGGAAATGGTTATGGGACAGACTAGAAATGTAGATCTTGTTATCAAAAAGAAAGATGCAACAACTGCAGAAGCTTTGAAAGGTGCAGAGTTCACTGTTTATAAGATGCAAGGTGGCCAATGGGTTACATACACAAAGGCAACATGGAACGATCAGTATAAAGAATATATGGCACTGAATCTTAAAGAAACGGATACAGAGAATCGTAGTTTCAAAGTAGTGGAAACAAAAAATCCTGCAGGATATACCGGAACTTGGGAACAAGAGTTTACGGCAGAAAAAGAAGGTGTTGTCACCTTAACTCTGGATGTTACAAATGCCAGAAAAACCGGTCAGATCACGATCACAAAAACCGGTGAGAACAATAAAAAACTTTCCGGTGCGGTATTTGAAATCAAAGCTGCAAAGGATATTAAGACAGCCGGAGGCACAACCCTGGTTGCTGCCAATACGGTAGTTGATACCGTAACTACAGATGGCAATGGATCAGCAGCCAGCAAACAGCTGGAACTTGGTCAGTACATTGTCAAAGAAATAACAGCCCCGGATGGATACGTCCTGGATACTACAGAACATGCAGTTACCCTGGATGATAGCCATACCAGCGTCAATGTAGCTGTACAGAACCAGAAAAATGCGCTTGTTCTGCAGAAAGTAAGCAAAAACGATGGCACAGTCATGGAAGGTGTTACGTTCCATATCTGGAATGATGACAAGAGCTATGATAAAACGCAGAAAACAGATAGCAATGGACGGATCACGATTGATGGTGTGAAGGATGGAACCTGGCATTACCAGGAAACGGCAACCAAAGATGGATACGTACTGGATAATGCAGTGAAAGATTTCACAGTATCCGACGGAAAAGTCAATGGGCAGTCAAACCTGACAATCACGGTAGAAAATGATTATACAAAACTGGATCTTGCAAAAGTAGATTCCGGTACCGGAGAGAACATTTCCGGAGCGAAACTTTCTCTTCTGGATAGCAATGGCCGTCTGGTAGAAAGCTGGACATCCGGAAGCACACCGCACCGGATCGAAAAACTGAAACCGGGTCAGTATACTTTACGTGAGGATCAGGCCCCGGATCATTATAAACTTGCTGATCCAATTACCTTTACGCTGGAAAGCAAAGCAGATACGCAGACTATCACCATGAAGGATATGCGCTATGCAGACCTTACCATAGTAAAGAAAATTAAAGCAAGCGATATTACCTGGGCGCATGGAAACCCAACCTTTATCTTCACCGTAAAAGGAAAAGATATTAATGGAAAAGACCGTACCTTCCAGAATTATGTAGAGTTCACGGAAAATTACGTAAATTCACATACCGATGGACAGGGATATGTAGAACTTTCTGTCACCTGGAACAAAATCCCGGTAGGAGAAGACTACACAGTAACAGAACAGGATGTGCTGCGGTATCATCTGGTGAACGTTACCGGAACAGAGAATGTAAAGATTTCAAAATTACAGGAACCGGCGAAGGGCGTTGCTCCGGATAAAATTTTCTCCGTACATGCAAATTTAAAGGCGAAACCAACCGGTACATCCATCACATTTGAAAACCAGAAAGATGACTGGGGAACTACAACGCATGATACTTCTGTTAAGAACATCATTCCGTTAAAGTAACCAGCAAAACCGGATTTATACCCGTGTCAATGTTTGACACGGGTATTTCATTAAAGAACAGGGAGGTGTGAAAATGCGAAAAGCTGCTGGGTGTGTCCTGCTGGCAATTTTATGTCTGCTGGGTGCGTCTTATCTTCCACGGATTTTGCAGGAAGCACAAACCGACCGGGAACAGCAGAACCTTATCAGTGGCTATATCCAAAATCCGGATACAACAGATGAAGAAAACACAGAATCAACTACAGATGAGCCGGAAGAGGAAACAGATCCGAATATGGAAAGAATAGTTGATTTTCAGAATTTACAGCAGATCAATCCTGAGATTTTGGCATGGATCACAGTTCCCGGAACACCCATTGATTATCCGGTTGCTTTAGGAGAGGACAACAGTTATTACCTGAACCATACCGTAACAGGAGAAAGCAATATTCTTGGTTCCATTTTTGCAACTGCCGGAACAGATTTCGAAGAAAGCCACATTATTTTATATGGGCATAACATGGCATCCGGGAAAATGTTTGGAAGCCTGAAAAAGTACCATGATAAGGACTTCCGGAACACTTATCCTTATGTATATGTTTATACACCGGAAACTACTTATACCTGTGCGATATACAGCGTATACAGCACCCGGTATGACAGTGATGTTTTTACACTGGGATATAAAGGTGACAGCGAGGAATGGAAACAATGGATTGCAGAAACCGTACAGAATGCGGAATATGACTGTAATATTGCCCCGACCGGAAAGGAGAAAGTTTTTACTTTATCCACCTGCGTAGGTGATGGCTCCAATCCTTACAGATTGGTTATACACGCCGTTACGGTTGCCCAGAAAGAGGTCGCGAATGCGGAAAAGGAAGCGTCTTAAAGCAAAAGTAAGAGCCAGAATTTGTATGATTTTGGCTTGCCTGCTGCTCTGCGGAACCGGAGTTTCCTTATGGAATGGAAAACGGGCTGAAAAATCCGTGTCAAACATTGACACGGGACAGAAAAGCAGCAAAACGGTGTCAAACATTGACACGGGTACGGAAAACCACCAGGCGGTGTCAAACGTTGACACGGATACGGAAAATCCCAAAGCGGTGTCAAACGTTGACACGAGTACGGAAAAGCCACAAGCGGTGTCAAACGTTGACACGAGTACGGAAAAGCCACAAGCGGTGTCAAACGTTGACACCGATATGGAAACCACAAAACAGGTGTCAAACATTGACACAGATACAGAAGGTATGATTTTAAAGGCTGATCCGGTGGATACGGCAGATAGGAATCATATCTGTTTTTTTGCCGTTTTTTTTATCGGCAGTTGGAGTGTATTGATGTTTCTTACTGCAATACGAAAAAAGAGTAAGAAAGATATTGGGCTAAGCGCCCGAAGAAAGGATACGTCATGGATGAAAATACATTAAGTATGGCCGAAAAAATGAATCAGCTGTATCAGGAACGAGAAGAGCAATATAAAAAACGTGAAAAGCTGTTCGATGACCGTTCCAAGCAGCTGCAGTCTCTTGCAAATGCATTGGAAAAGCAGAAAAATAGCCAGGAACAGAAAGCAACAGATCTGGATAACCGGGAAAAAGAACTGGACCAGATCCAGGATGCTCTTGCAGCTAAAGTAGAGGACATGGAAAAACAGGAAACTGCTTTAAAAAACTGGGAACAGGAAACAAAAGAATCCCTGGCGAAAGCAAAGCAGGAACAGGAAAATGAGCTGATTAAGAAACGGCAGGAACTGCAAATGGAAAAGCTGCAGGCACAGAACTTAAGTATTGAGCTGCAGGCAGAGAGGGATAACCTCAAGATGATGCAGGAAAATTTAAAACTGTATCCGGATATGTCACTTCCAACGGATAAGGAAACAGAACTGCAGGCGAAAATTGAAACATTGCAGAGCCGTCTTTCCATGGCAGAAAAAGAACGTGATTCCAAAACGGAACAGATGGAAAAATTACAGAAAGATTTTGATGCAAAGGAAGCTGAACTTGCGAACCTGCAGTTAAAAGCAGAGGATAGCAGCACTGATCCGGAAGTAGAAGAAAAGTTGCGAAAACGGAATGGAGAACTCCAAGGAAAAGTCATTGAACTAAATAAGCAGGTAAAATCTTTGCAGAGAGATCTGGATGATCAGGCAAAAGACAAGGAAGAATTACAGAGACAGCTGGAAGAAAACAGTAATCAGCCGGAAAGCCACGATTTAAGTGCAGAAGAACTGCAGAATTACTTGCTGACACTGCCAGAGTTCGAAAATGTGACAACCCGCCATAATACGGATGGAATTATTGTAGATGCGGTATGTGGCGAAAAGAATTATCATTTCCGCTTTGATTCCCTTCCATGCTATGAAATCAGTGTTCCACGCCGCGAAACCAAGAACTTAAAAGAAGTCATCTACCAGATGAACGCAGAAATGCCGGAATATAAGGCATCTTATGATGAATACGAAAAAGCGGCAGTTCTGACCGGATGGTATGACAGAAGAATTTCGGCAGAGGAGCTGGTAGAACTTGCGGTAGATGCATCACGGAATTTCAAGTAAAGGAGATCGGCCATGGAAAGTATAAAGTCATTTTTGGGAAATCCATATTACTTGATGACCGCGGTGCTTGCGATCGCAGCGTTTGGTTTTGCAGCAACAGCTGTAATCAGTTTAATACAAGAGCGAAAACAGAAAAAGGAAGAAACTCAAGAAGAGCCGTTGGGAAAAAAGCTTGGGGTTGATACCAAAAAGCTGAAAAATGTTTTAAATGTTCCAGATTTAAAACGAAAAAAGAATATACCTGTCATAGAAGAGGAAAAAACGGAAAATGCGCCGGAAGAACTTCCGAATGATAAAGAAGAAGTTCCCGTGTCAAACATTGACACGGAACGGGAAGTGTTAAACCCGGCTGATGTGGCAGAATTTAAAAGCCGGATGATAGAACATTTCCGGCGAAAAGACACACTGCAGCAATCCCTTTTAGAATTGCAGGAACTTTATGAAAATGGTCCGATTCTGGAAAGGATTGAAAAGGCACTTACGTACAGCCAGCGCAGCCGTTACCGGGATTTTGAGACAACCCTTGACATTTTATTTGAGGGCATGGATGCAGAAACCCTGCGGGATGATTTACTGCGGATGGAAGTTCTGCGATACCGGAGGCTGCCTTACCGTCAAGAAAATACAACTGGCAATCTGGTATAAGGAGGGCAAACATGAATCAGATTAAAATCCAGGGTGTTTGCACCTGCGTCCCACAATTTTCCTATGAAAAAGACAGGAGAGGGAGATCAGTTCCAACATGCCGGTACATCTTGGCCGTGCAGCGACCGAAAAGTTCTTATTCCGATTACATGTACTGTGTCGCCTTTGGAGAACGGGCAATGATAACATTTCAGAGAATAAAAAAAGGAACGACAGTGTTTGTCCAGGGACATCTTCATACAGAGGAAGGCCGGGATGCCAACAATCAAAAAGTATATTTCGTCACTGTGACAGTAGATTATCAGCAGATAATTGAAAAACAAGAATTTAATGGACTGGAATTGTGTACTGGATTGCCCCAGTTTCCGGTTCTGAAACAGGAAGAAAAAGGAGGAAAATAGAGAATGCCGATTCAGTATATTATCCCGATTATAGCGATGGTAGGATGTGTTATTGCATTTTTAATTGGAAGATTTCACAAACATGATGATGATGACGATTAAAAAATGTCGTGTGAAGGGTTGACACGAAAGAACAAACGAAAATAAGGCCTGCACCAAAATTTGGTGCGGGCTATTTTTAGATCAAAAAGAGGTAAAAGATATGAAAAAGCCAATCGAAGTAAAAAAGAAACTGAAAAAAGTCACGGAATATACGGCTTGCTTTGCGTTTTTGATGTTCCTGCAGGGAGTAGGTGCGCCAATGGTTTTTGCAGATGCAACGACCGCAATAAATGCGAAATTTGAAATTTTATGGAATCTGATCAGCGCTGTGGTACAATCTGTGGGTGGTGTTATTTTATTATGGCACGCATTTGAATTTGGAGCTTCCATGCAGGCACAGGAAGGCGGAGGTGCTATTACAAGATCTTTAAAAGGGATTGGCGGTGCGTTAGTTATGCTGGTTGCTCCGGTAATTACAACTGCTCTGAAGGGATAATGAAAAGGGAGGGAATATCCTCCTTTTTCTTATGGAGAAAATATGATAAATGAGATATTAGATTTTTTCAAAACGGTTTTTTCGGGAAGTGGTTTCTTTTCCCTTGGGTGCAATGTTTGGAATTCATTAATTGCATATGCGTTTGATATGCTGCAAACGAGTCCACAAAGTTTGGCAGATGGTGAACTTTGGGATGAAGGATACCGGATTTTCCTGGCACTACAGATTCTAGGTGCGACACTTGTAAGTGTTTTCTTTATGGTTAATTTTTTCAAAGAAACAACGGATATTAAACACGGAATGACCATGGAAGCAAGCATCCAGTTTTTTATCAAGCTGGCACTTGTGGATGCTGTTTTTTTAAATCTCACGAATATACTCGTTTTTTTGATTGAAATTGAACAAGCATTTTTTGGTATTATTGTTCCGGAAGATGCCGCTTCACTGGTTATAAGAGTAGGGGATGACTGGGAAATGAGTGGATCCGGACTTATTTTTGGAAATCTGTTTGGCCTTGTGTTTTTGTTTATCTGCCTGGGTGGCGCAGTTATTACATTATGGACGGTTTATAGGGTTTTCCTTAAATTGTTTTTTTATATGGCTGTTGCACCACTTGCACTTTCCACTTATGCAGGCCCACATGAAATTGGACATACCGGATCAAGCTGGGTCCGTACATTTCTTTGTGCATTGTTTGAAATGACAGGAATCATGCTAATGATGCGACTTGGAACAATTTTAATAAATGCCGGTGGGCTGTTCCCTACTGCATCAGAAGATATATTGGGCGGAATGTTGGGATCACAAGGATGGGAAGGACTTCAAGCTATTCTTGGTATCCTTATTATAACGGGATCAGTATCTGGTACGGATGCGATGGTTCGAAGAGCATTTGGATTTTAATAGTAGGAAGGACATAGCTTATGGTAAACATGAATGAAGATTTTGGTGCATATAAGGATAGCATCTGGAAAGGACTTACAGCAAGAGAGTTAGGTGTGATGGCCGTTTCTGTTGTCTCCTGTGGTATTATCAGTATCTTGTTGTATTTTATACTTGAATGGAACTTATATATATCATTTTTGATTGGAATTGCTGTTGCTGCGGCTATCATTTTCAGTCAGGTATGGAAGTCACGTAGCGGGCTTTCTGCAATAGAGTTTTACCGGGCAAGAAAATACAGAAAGTCCACAGCCAAACTTGTTTGGAAAAGTGACGAATATAACCAGGCAAGAAAAAATTATTTGAAAAAAGAAAAATAATGATCGGGAAAAATCCCGACTTTTTTATATACTTGGAAAGGATGGAACAGAATGGGATTTTTTTCGAATGAGGAATTTATCCGATATAAAAAATGTACACAGCCAGTTTACCAGACACCGGCCAGTATTCAACAAATGCTGGATATTGCAGGTGTACACGAAAATGGAATATTTGAAATAGAACCGAATAACGGGGCAGGGAAAAAGCGGAGAAAATTTGATCGTGTGTATTCTTTTTCAGACTTAAACTATGTGGATCAGGACAAGCAGCAAAAAGACGGCATCCTGTTTCAGCTACGGAAATTTCTAAATTCCATGGACACAGATTTCAAGATCACAATACAGTGTGAACCACGGGACGTAACAAATTTCCAGAAATCTCTGTTGCAGGATGAAAATAAAAGTGAGTATCCAGAGCTGGCCCGCTACAATAACGAAATGATTAAAAAATCTCTTGAAAAGGGACAGGAAAACGTTCGAAAACAGCGTTATTTGACTGTGAGTGCAAATTGCCGGTCAATAGAAGAAGCGGAAGGATGGTTTGATACATTCGAGCATACAGCACTTCCAATCTTTTATGCAATGGGTTCGGAATTGGTTCCTTTAAACGCTGTGCAGCGGTTTCAGAAAATCAGAAATTACTTTTTCACAGATGATGGAGAGGAAAGTTTTATTCTCCCGTTTCAGGATATGGTACAGGCCGGAAGAGATTTTCGCAATTCAATCCTTCCACATTCTGTGCGGAATCACAAAAGCTACATGGAATTTGATGAAGAGTGTATGCGGATTCTTTTTGCTGCGGTTCTGCCAACCAGATTGAATGAAGAAAAGTTGATTTTTGAACTGACAGATTTTCCGTTTTATACCTGCCTTACCATAGATACGGCATATATCCCACGGGAAGTGTTACGTGGAAAAATCAGCAACACGAATTTCTACAATGAAAATGCGATCGGGCAGGAAGTACAGGCCAATGCAAGTATGGGTAACTTCTATAGTGAGCCGTCCTATGCAAAGAAAAAGAAGCAGGCCAATCTGAAAAAATATATGGATCAGATCGAGGAAGATGATGAAAATGGCTTCTATGTAGGAATCCTGTTGGCAGTGCGTGGAGCAAATAAAGAGGAACTGGATGCAAACACGGCAGAAGTCAGACGCCGCTGCCGGAAACATTCTATACAGATTGTTCCTTACTACGATCAGCAAATTCAGGCACTGAATACGTTGCTTCCGATCGGAGCGAGGCGTGTAAATAATATGCGTTCCGTCCTGACAAGTTCTTATCTGGCATTCCAGCCATTCTATTCCTGGGATCTGATCCAGCCTGGCGGAACATGGTATGGTATAAATAAAAAAACCAGAAATCCGATCATTGGAAACCGAAAGACATTGAAAAACAGTAATGGTGTTATTTTTGGCCACACTGGTTCTGGAAAGTCCATGCTGCTGAAAATTACGGAAATCGGACAAACATTGATTAACAGTACAGATGATATTTTCCTGATTGATCCGCAGAATGAGATGAAGGGAATCACCCAGAGATTCCGCGGTCAGTATTTTGATCTTTCTGATCCGGATCTGCGCCTGAACCCTCTTGAGATTCCGGAATCTTTGCTGCAAAAGAATGCAAAGGGCCGTGAAGAATATATCCTTTCCCAGCTGCAGTATATGGAAGCATTTCTGTACAGTATCATGACCGGTATACGTCCAAACGGTATCCATAAATCGTTGATTTACCGGTGCGTTGAGGAATTATATCAGAATACGTTTTCAAAAAAGAAACCGATATCCCCGGTGCTTTCTGATTTGGAAGCAATTTTCCAGAAACAGCGGGAACCGGAAGCGCGTGATTTGTATGGATCACTGGAGGCTTATACAAAGCATAGCTTTTTGACATTGGAAGGACAAAGTACACTGTCTACCAGCAGCCGGTTTGTTGCATTTGGAATGAAAAATATCCCTGAATTGATGTGGGAACCGCTGATGATAACAATCATGCATGTTTTAACGCAGCGTTTTTCCTACAACGTTGAACAGCAAAGGGCAACGCATTTTATCGTTGACGAGGCTCAATATGTCTGCCGCCATGAGACAAGTTGTAATGAGCTGGAAAAGGCGTATCTGACGTACCGTAAACTTGGTGGTATCTGTACGATCTGTCTGCAGAACGTTTCAGCAGCAACGGCCAACCGGAAAATTATGGAAATTGTATCAAACTCCGATTTCAAGGTGCTGCTTGACCAAGCCGGTGATGATCGGAACGAATTGCTGCAGATTATGGAGTTATCACAGAAAGAGTTTGAAGCGCTTTCTGATCCGACACCGGGCCAGAGTTTGATTGTCTGGGGCGGGCATATTTTGCAGTGTGATTCGACGATTAGCCGGGACAATCCGCTGTATCATTTCTACAGTACAAACTTCCATGAAGCCGCTGCCGAAAATCGGAACGTATTTTACAGCCAGGAAGCGGATCAAGATGAACATGAAGATGATCTGGAATCCGTGTCAAAGATTGACACGGATGAAAACAGAGACTCGGTGTCAACATTTGACACTGATCCAGACAAAGAGTCTGTTGAGCTTTTAAATGGCGAAGTAGAAGAGCCAATCAGTGAAGAAGAGCTGTTCATGTACCATAAAGTACAAGAAGCTGACGAATGTGATGAATGGCTGGATTGCTATGGTGCCGGAATTTTATGCGGTGTTTCCAATAAACAGGCAGAAGAGATACTGGAATCTCTTGTGAAAAAAGGATATATCGAAAAGATCCAAGGTTGTTACCGTATGCCGGAAAACTAAAGGAAGGATAACGCATGACACCAAAAGACAAGCACACGGAAGTTGCATGGCAGGCAAAACAGCGGGAAGTTAAAACAGGATCTGTGGAAAAGACGGTACACAGTGCTACTTCTGCAATCTATACTGCGTCAGAGATACGATCTGTTATGAGCCACTCTGAAACGCAGGAAATAACAGGAAACCATATTACGCGGGAACAACAGCTGCAAAATATGCGTCTGGCGACGCAGAAATATTTGCAGCCGGAAAATCAAGTAAATACACAAAGTATCTTGCCGGAAAACACTGGACATACGGAACAGGCTGCTGTACAACCGGAAATCCTGTGGTATAAGAATGAATCAAATTATGTACCGGAACAGCCTGTATATAATGGCTCCAGTGAAAAATATGAGGCGAAAGCTGCACAGTTCCATGCACCTGTTTCAGAGACGTATAAAATACCAGAAAAACCGGACAGACAAGTTGCCCGGGAACAGCAGTTGAAAAGTATACGACTGGCAACACAGAAATATGTGCAAACAGAAGCGGGACGTTCCCATGCAGAAGAGAAGCAACAAACAACCCATTTTATTTTAAAAAGTACAGGTTCAGAACGGGAAGATAATATTGAGGCTGCATCAGAGAATCGGATTCAGGAAAATCACGGTAAAAAATATGCTGCAGCCAAGATGAGAGCTTCCATCCCGAATACTGAACAGCTGGAAATGTCGGAAAATAATGACATAAAAGAAGAAAAACGACAAAGTATGCGTCTGGCCATGTGGAAATATCTGCGGCGGCAAGATACAGAAAACACACAGGGCATTGGAATAGAGGAGAAGCGAAACGGAAATCCGTTGTCTGGAAAACCGACACTTTTTCAACAAGAAGAGGAAGAAAGTAATACGGATGAGAGAGAAAAAAAGAAGGATTTCAGCCGGAAATATACGATTGGCAGGATACAATCATCCACAGTACAAGATTCTAAAGGGGAAGAATTATCATCCAACCAGAGTAAAACTTTCAGACAGCAGCATCAAAGTTTGAATACTGCATCCATGCTGCATGGTATGACAGCAGCGAATGTAGAAAAAGAGGTTGAAGATGATGAGCCGGATTCCCAGAATGATTTAAAAAAATCAAAAACACTTATATATCTGACAAAATTAAAAAAGAATCGAAAAAAAGAAAAAATCACGAGTAAAAATACTTCGGAAGATAGTGAAATTTCAGAAGAATCTTCAACAGAAGAGAAAAAGGAAACTCTTGGTGAAGATGAGGAGAAAACGTCCAATCAGAAGAAGGAAATAAAAAATAAGGAACATACAGAAAAAACATCTGAAAAAAATCCGGCAGAAGATAAAGATAGGCAGGAAATAAAACCGTCCCAGGCGGTAGAGGAATGGAATAAAGAAATGGATCATGCTGAGGAAGAGGACTCAGAGGATGATTCCGGAAGTAAAAAACGGAAAGCCAAAAAGAAAAATCGGAAAGAAAGTGATACAGAAAAGTCAGGAAAGAATGAAAAAGATTCTAATGACCGCAAAAGAAAAAAGGATGAAAAAAGTTCTCGTAAAGAGGGAAAAATTAGAGCATCCTTAAAATGGTTTCGGAGAACAAAGAACTTCCATACAACCGTTCAATCCCTCCGGTTATCCGGGAACGAAGAAGAGATAAAAAAAAGGGCTGATTATCAACAGCGGATGCTACTTCGGCATGGAGTCATTAATACGGCGAAAATATCCGCAGGCATCATTAAAATTATAGCATCCAATGTTTTATTGCTGCTTCCTATTATTTCGCTTTTTCTTCTTTTGAGTCTTCTGTTTCTTGGGGTAAAGGCTGAACGTCAAAGTGCTTCTTCCGCTTATGATGGAGCCTGTTATCTGGCGGCAAAATATGAATCCGGCGGAAACCCGGATCAGGTTGGTGGCGATGGCGGAAATGCATGTGGTGAATTTCAGTTCGACAATCGTTATGAGCTTGGGCCGTTTGTTCGGTGGTGCTATGAAAAAGATCCAACTACATATGGTCCGTTTGAACCATATCTTGGCATGACCACAGAACTAAAAAATAACGCCGGATTTTACGGGGCATGGCATTCGATCTGCATAGAACATAAGATTGCATTTGAGGCAGCCCAGTGCGAATACGTCTATACACAAACACTGCAGCCACTTCTTACATCACTGACAGAATATTATGGTTTTGATTTTACAAACGCGTCTGATGCTTTGAAAGGCTGCGTTCTTTCTTTTGGCAACAGAGATGGAAAATATGTTGTAAGCCTGAAAAGATATTTTGATGGAACAACATCTGCATCAACGGACCGGGAAATTATTGAAAGGGCATATGATGCCATGATCGCCCGCAGACCGAACGTATCCAGGTGGAGCTATGAGAAAGCGGATTGCCTGGCGCAGCTTGATGGGACGCTTGACATTTATGCACCATCCGAAAATGGTGCCGGTGGGATTGACTGGTCCTGGAAAAAAAGCATAGGTGCCGGAGAGTCCGGAAATGCTGCCGTGCAGGCAGCTCTGAATGCTGTAGGAAGTGGTTATTCCCAAAGCAGAAGAGATGATCCGGGATGGTATGATTGTTCTTCCCTGGTTTACCGGAGTTATGCTGCAGCTGGTATTACTTATCTGAATGGAATGGATGCAGCAAGCGAAGCAGAATGCCTGGTAAACAAAGGAATGACTGTCAGCTATAGTGAACTGCAGCCGGGAGACTTGATCTTTTATTCTTATTCGGCCAACGGAAAATACAGGAATATATCCCATGTTGCCATATATCTTGGAAATGGTGAAATGGTTCATGCTGCAGATGAATCCAGAGGGGTATGTAAACAGGCAATGTCACAATCAAATCTTTCGCCGCAATTATATTGTCGGCCACAATAGTAGAAGGAAGATAAGATGGATAAATATGAATACATAGTGAATCTTGCAGAAAAAACAGCTAAAAGGGTTTCAAAGAACCGGGAATCCTGGATGAAGTTCCTGACCTCCGCTGCACGGATTTATAAATATCCGTTTAAAGAACAGCTTCTGATTTATGCACAGAATCCGGATGCAACAGCGTGTGCTTCCATCGAGATATGGAATAAACGTATGAACTGCTGGGTAAATAAAGGATCTTCAGGAATTGCACTTCCGGATGATACTGCAACATACGGTCATAAGCTTAAATATGTATTTGATGTTTCGAATGTTCATGCTGTAAAGCCAAATGGACGTTATCCGAAGGCGTGGAAACTGCGGGAAGAACATAAAAGTGATGTACTGCATAGGCTCGAACAAATATATGGCAGTACAGACAGCACAAAACCCTTTGAAGAAAGAATTATTGAAATTTCAGATCAGCTCGCGGCGGATGCCTATACAGAACTTCAAATTGATTATCCGGATTTACAGGATAGGATAGGATTTGATAAACTGAGCGAACAGGACTTTGCTCTTTGCTTAAAAAAACTTATATCGGAAAGTGTTTCTTTTACAATTTTATCGGCCTGTGAAATAGAAATTTCCGATCATGAATTTTCATTTGATTATATCAATCAGTTTGTTTCTATTAAAACATTGTCAGTATTAGGAACAAAAATTAATGATTCTGCCAGAGGTGTTCTTGCAGAAATCGGAAAAACAGTACGCATTTATGATAAAATTCGCGAGAAAGAACAGGAAAAAGAAATCTCCAAAAAAGAACTTGCAAATGCACCACAACCGCGATATAATGCTTTAAAGCGTGAAAGTTTGCAAGAGGGTAATTCCAAAGATAAAGATAATATTGAAGGAGGAAAACAAAATGGACCTGGAATACGAACAGATGGGAGATTATCTGATTCCGAAACTGAAAGCAAATCCGGAACCGGAGGGAATGGTAACGAAATACGGACTTCTGAGGGACAAATTTCTGAGGGAGAGATACGATGGGGCGAGAACAGCAATGTTTCTGGAAGGAACGCTGAAAGCACATCTTCTCGAGATTCAGGAACAGGCAAGAGAGAGGATGGAAGTCCTGACATCCCAGATGGCGGAGAAAGAAGGAGTAAACGAACAGCTCAAAGCACAGGATCAGATGCTTTGGGTGAAGAAGATGAACAGCATCCAGAGCCGGGCGGAGGAAGTCGTACTGAAAGAACTGATTTACAGCCGACCAATTTTGTAAAACCAGAGGAATCATACACACAATTAAGTCTGTTTCCATCAGCAGAGGAACAGAGAGGATCAATTACAGCAGCGGAAGCAAGTAAAAAATATACTATGCCCGCTGCTTTCTATTTGCCGGAAACCGATCTTGAAGTAATCATCCGAAGTGGTGGCGGGCAAAAAGATAGCCGGAAACGGATTTACGCCAAATATACCGAAGGAAAAAGTACCGATGAAATAATTGCTTTCCTGAAAAAAGAATATAGTCAGGTCGGCAAAGGTTTTGAATTACACGGTCATCCAATATCTGTATGGTTTGATGAAAACGGAATGACTGCTGGTTATGGTATGCAGGCAGCGGAATCTGTAGTTACAACATTAAGCTGGGATCAAATCGAAAAGTACATTCACGCCATGATTACGTATGGCTTGTATATGGATGCGAACGAGGCAGCACTCGTAGACAAAACAGAGATGGAGAGGGTATCTTATCAGATCGGCTATTTTCTCCGTGATTGGATAGATGATGTACCGGAAGAACTTAACAGTATAGAAAAAATAGAAACTCTTCTTTCTACGCATGAAGGAAGAGAACAGCTGGAAAGCTTTTTGGAAGATGTCGATGCACGGATTTCCTATGGAGAATTAAAGCCGAAAACTGTGAAATCTCCAGGATATCTATTATCCGAAATCGCGGATCTTGACAGGGAGAGAATTCATTTTCCACTTCATGATACGGTAGATGTCAGACAGGAAGATTTCATCACACAGGACGAAATCGACTATGCCCTTTGCATTGGAAGTGGTTTTGCAGATGGAAAATTTCGAATCTACGAATATTTCATGGACCTGCATAACCAGAAAGAAAATGCAGACTTTCTGAAAAAAGAATATGGGATTGGTGGCCAATCCGGTGCGTTACCTGGCAATAGTAGTTCCAACAGTGAACATGATGCGAAAGGTATTCTCCTGGAGAAAGGAAGCCTTTTAAATCCATATACAAAAGTCCTTTTAAATTGGAATGTCGTAGAAGAAAGAATCTGCGAGCTGATTTATGCAGACAAATACTTTTCACCACAGGAAAAAGAAGAGTATAAGAATTATAAAAAAGAACAGGAAAAAAAGGCAAAAGAAGCCGAAATTACCCGGCTGAATAACGGAATCCGGTTAGAGTGCAAACAGGAGATCGAAAAACAGATTGCCGAAAAATACAATGGATTTTCCGTTCCACAAAATACGGTATCTGAAATTGTAGAAAAATACGGCATAGACTGTGTACAATTTGTTTTGGCCAATACCATTGTGCAGGCATGGAAGGAAGGTCGGTTTTCTCTAAGAAACAAAGAATGGGCGAGTTCCATCCTTACAGAAGGAGAATGGAGCAATACACTGATCTTAAACACCCATCCAACTATTTTGGATGGATTTACAAACCAAGTCAGAAACCTGCAGCATGAAAAAGAACAGGTAGTACAGGAACAGCTTACACTGGATGGCCATCTCTGCATTCTGATTGACCAGTGGGAATCTGGAAACGTTAAATATCTGATCGGAAATTGTGTTGATGATCCGGACTTTTATTATGTTCAGTGTAAAAATCGAGTCTTTGAATTTGACCATAAGCCAGATAAAGTTGAAGTAGAGGACTATTATATCGACATTCTTGCTGAAGAAGACATTGATCGACATGAAGCGGAAGTTGGTGCCAAACTTGATGGGGAAGAACTGCAACGGTTATCCTGGCAGGTGGTACATGAGGCAGATGATGCGTTTGGAAATCCAACAAAATGGAGCGCAAGGCTTTTTTCGGATGTCTTTTTGTGGATCAACAAAGGAAATGCCGTATATTCCATTTATGATGCAGAAGGTTATCCGCCATTGGAAACTTTTGAATATTTGGAAGATGCCATGGCATGGGCCGATGAACTTGCTGCAGATGGAAGAGACATTGAAAATTCTATTCCAGACGAAACGACGCCAGATACCGAAGAAAAACAAGAAGAAAGTAAAGCTGCACCGGATAAAAGTGCAGCTTCCAATTTTCAGATCAGTGATGACCATTTGGGGGAAGGATCTCCAAAAGAGAAATTCAGAAGGAATCTTGCTGCCATTGTGCTGCTTAACCGGATCGAATCGGAAAACAGATACGCTACAGCAGAAGAACAGCAGGTTCTCAGTCAATATATTGGATGGGGTGGACTGGCGGATGCCTTTGACGAAAGCAAACCAAACTGGTCTGAAGAATATCAGCAATTAAAGGCTGCATTATCGCCGGATGAATACCGTATGGCCAGGGAAAGCACTTTAAACGCACATTATACCAGTCCAGTGATTATCCGGCAAATTTACAGTGCTTTGGAACGAATGGGTTTTTCCAAAGGAAACGTTCTGGAACCGGCAATGGGAGTTGGAAACTTTTTGGGCATGATGCCGGACTCCATGAAAGAAAGCAACTTATATGGAGTTGAACTGGACAGTATTTCCGGACGGATTGCCAAACAGCTGTATCCACATGCTAACATACAGATATGTGGTTTTGAAAAAACTACATATCCAGATAACTTTTTTGATCTTGCCATTGGAAATGTTCCGTTTGGACAATACAAGGTGGTAGATAAGAAATACGATCGGAACAATTTCCTGATCCATGATTACTTCTTTGCAAAAACACTGGATAAAGTACGTCCCGGTGGTATTGTTGCCTTTATCACAAGCAAAGGAACACTGGACAAATCCAATCCGGAAGTGCGGAAATATCTGGCACAACGGGCCGAGTTACTTGGTGCTGTCAGGCTTCCAAATACAGCCTTTAAAGCGAATGCAGGAACAGAAGTAACATCCGATATTTTGTTTTTGAAAAAACGGGATCATATGATCGTTTCTGATCCGGATTGGGTCTATCTTGGAAAAGATGGATCAGACATTACCATGAACAATTATTTTGTTGAACATCCAGAACAAATTGTTGGAAAAATGGAAATGGTGTCCGGTCCTTATGGAATGGAAAGTACCTGCACAGCAGATGATTCGCAACCGTTTGAAGAACAATTACAGGAGTCTCTGCAAAATATCAATGGAGAATTTGATACGATTGATCCGGAAGAGATTCTTACGGAGGACTTAGAAGAGCTACTTTCTGCAGATCCAAACGTCAAAAATTATAGCTTTACGGTTGTTGGAAAGGAAATTTATTACCGGGAAAATTCCGTTATGCGTCCTGTTGACGTTTCGGCCACAGCAAAAGAGCGGATCAAGGGAATGATCGGCATTCGGGATTGTACTCGTGCGTTAATTAATTTGCAGCTGAATGAGTATTCCGATGCAGACATTAAACAAAAGCAGGAAGAACTGAGTGCGTTGTATGATGGATATACAGCAAAATTCGGTATACTGAATTCGCGTGCAAACAGAATCGCATTTGATCAGGATTCCAGTTATTCTCTGATTTGCTCATTAGAAAACCTTGATGAAGAAGGAAATTTCAAGGAAAAGGCTGCTATATTCCAAAAGCGTACAATTAAGCAGGAGAAAGTTGTTACAAGCGTTGACACAGCCAGTGAAGCATTGACCGTATCTCTTTCAGAAAAGGCTGTTGTTGATCTTCCGTATATGAGTGAACTTTCCGGAAAAGATACCAAAGAAATTGTGGAAGAACTTCGCGGTGTCATATTTGAAGACCCAATCACCGGAAAATGGGAGACTGCAGATGAATATTTAAGCGGTAATGTCCGGGAAAAACTCAAAATTGCAACATCTTACGCAGAAACAAAACCTGAGTTTAGCATTAATGTGCAGGCACTTAAACAGATACAGCCCCAAAATCTCGATGCCTCAGAGATAGAGATCAGGATTGGTGCCACATGGATTGATCCGAAGTATATAGATGACTTCATGGGGGAAGTCTTTCAAACACCACATTATCTATTAGATCCTGGTGCTGTAAAAACAAGTTTTTCGAATATAACAAGTACATGGAACATTGCCGGAAAAAATGCTGAAACTTCCCGCTCTTTTGCAAATACCACATTTGGAACCACAAGAGTAACTGCGTATAAGTTGCTGGAAGATACCTTAAATTTGAAAGACATAAAAATTTATGATACCTTTGATGAAAGGAGGGTACTGAATAAGGAAGAAACGACTATTGCAAGTCAAAAGCAGGAAAACATAAAAGAAGCGTTTAAAGACTGGATATTCCGTGATCCGGAACGAAGACAGAAGATTGTAGAAACGTATAACGAATTATTCAATTCTGTTCGTCCACGGGAATATGAAGGCTCTCATTTGACATTTCCTGGCATGACGCCAGATATTGAATTAAAGCCGCACCAGAAAAATGCAATAGCCCATATTTTATACGGCAACAATACATTACTTGCCCAGTGTGTTGGTGCTGGAAAGACATTTGAAATGATTGCTGCAGCGATGGAGAGCAAAAGACTCGGTTTATGCCAGAAATCATTATTTGTTGTTCCAAATCACCTCGTAGAACAATGGGCTTCTGATTTCCTGCGGTTATATCCGGGGGCAAACATCCTTGCGGCCCGGAAAAAAGATTTTGAACCGGCAAACCGGCAAAAATTCTGTTCCAGGATTGCTACCGGAGATTATGATGCAGTTATTATCGGGCATAGCCAATTTGAAAAAATACCGCTTTCCGACGAGCGACAGAAAAATACAATTATACAACAGATTGATGAGATCGAAAAAGGACTCAAGGAAATAAAAGCAGAGAGTGGCGAACGATTTACCATTAAACAGATGGAAAAGACCAAAAAGAGTCTGGAAACGCGTCTTGCCAAGCTTTATGACCAAACCAGGAAAGATCAAGTTGTAAATTTTGAAGAACTCGGTATAGACAGGCTGTTTGTGGACGAAAGCCATAACTATAAGAATCTGTTTTTGTATACTAAAATGCGCAATGTGGCAGGTATCCCGCAGACAGAAGCCCAGAAGTCCTCAGACATGTTTGCAAAATGCCAATATATGGATGAACTAACCGGCGGCAAAGGTATCACCTTTGCTACCGGAACGCCGATTTCCAACAGTATGACAGAGCTGTATACAAATATGCGTTATCTGCAGTACGGCACACTGAAAAGATTGGGAATGACACAATTTGATTCCTGGGCAGCATCATTTGGTGAAACACAAACAGCGATTGAGTTAGCTCCAGAGGGGGTTGGTTACCGTACAAAAAGAAGGTTTTCTCGCTTTTTCAATCTTCCTGAGCTAATTTCAGTATTCAAAGAAGCGGCCGACATTAAAACTGCAGATATGCTGAATCTTCCTGTTCCGGAGGCTCAATACGAAAATGTAGTTCTGAAACCAAGCGAATACCAGAAAGAAATGGTTGCATCGCTTGCTAATCGCGCTGAAGCAGTCAGAAACCAGCTTGTGTCACCTTATCAAGACAACATGTTGAGGATAACAAACGACGGCCGGAAACTTGCTCTCGATCAGCGTCTGATAAACGAAATGCTACCTGCGAATGAAAATTCAAAAGTTGCAGTGTGTGCCGAAAAATCTTATCATATCTGGGAAGAAACCACTTCAGAAAGATCTACACAGCTTATTTTTTGTGATTTATCTACGCCAAGGAAAAATAGGGATGAATCTTTTAGCGTATATGATGAGTTAAAGTCTCTCCTTATGAAAAAGGGTGTGCCGGAAGATGAGATTGCATTTATTCATGACGCCAATACAGATCAGAAAAAAGCTGAATTATTTGCTAAAGTCCGTAGCGGACAGGTTCGTTTTCTGATCGGATCTACTTCTAAAATGGGTGCTGGAACAAACGTGCAGGATCGTTTGATTGCGTTGCACCATCTTGATGTACCGTGGCGTCCATCCGATGTAGGACGGATTTTGCGGACATTCAAAATAAAAAAGAATGTGGAGGTAACAGACAATGGCAAAATCATTATTTGAGGAACTGGGCGGCAAATACGAAAGGCAAGGGGATTATTTGATACCGTGCTTAACTGTACCCGCCGAAGAAGAACAGGCAATAGGCATCTGGGGGCAACGGCATTTAGATTATCTAAAACAGTACCGTAAAGTTACATACACCAATCTTCTTACAAGCGGCAGGCTAAACGCCTACCTTGCCGACATCAACAGACAGGCACAGGAACGCTTTGAAAGGCTCATAGAGGGTATGAAACAGGCACAGGGCATAACGGAACAGCTAAAGGCAGAAAACGCCTTAGAATGGACAGGATGCCTCAATAACATAAGGGCTTGTGCGAGGGAGATTGTGGAAAAGGAAATTATTTTTGCATAAACAGATGATTAGTGGCAGGGGGAAATCCTGCCGCTTTTTCTGCTTTAGTTTGTCAGCTTGACAAATAAAGGGTTAAGGAATATAATTAGATTCAGTATTATACAAGGAGTTAATAAATATGCGGCAAGGTATTCTTAAATAAACTGTCAATTTGATAGTGGGAACAAAAAGTAGCAGTCCCGTTTCACTTTTAATATGGGGCTTAGTTTTTTGTACCCAGTTTAAGAATACTTTTATCATGTAATTTTATATGCCCGAAAACATATAAGTGTTTTGGGGCTATTGGAGTTATTTACCCAGTGATAGGAGTATTTATCACTGGGTATTTTTATGCCCTTTTTTGGGTGTTGATAGGAGGAAAATCACATGAAAATAATTAACTTAGGCATTCTGGCTCACGTTGACGCAGGAAAGACAACATTAACGGAAAGTTTATTGTATACCAGTGGTGCAATTGCAGAACTAGGGAGCGTAGATGAAGGCACAACAAGGACAGATACAATGAATTTGGAGCGTCAAAGGGGAATCACTATCCAGACAGCAGTGACATCTTTTCAGTGGGAGGATGTAAAAGTCAACATTATAGATACGCCAGGCCATATGGATTTTTTGGCGGAAGTATACCGTTCTTTATCCGTATTAGACGGAGCAGTATTATTAGTTTCTGCAAAGGATGGCATACAGGCACAGACCCGTATACTGTTTCATGCACTACAGATAATGAAGATTCCGACAATTTTTTTCATCAATAAAATTGACCAAGAGGGGATTGATTTGCCAATGGTATATCGGGAAATGAAAGCAAAGCTTTCTTCGGAAATTATAGTGAAGCAAAAGGTTGGGCAGCATCCCCATATAAATGTAACGGACAATGACGATATGGAACAGTGGGATGCGGTAATTATGGGAAACGATGAACTATTAGAGAAATATATGTCAGGGAAACCGTTTAAAATGTCAGAACTGGAACAGGAAGAAAACAGGAGATTCCAAAACGGAACGTTATTTCCAGTTTATCACGGAAGCGCTAAAAACAATCTGGGGATTCGGCAGCTTATAGAAGTAATTGCCAGTAAATTTTATTCATCAACGCCTGAAGGTCAATCTGAACTATGCGGGCAGGTTTTTAAGATTGAATATTCAGAGAAAAGGCGGCGTTTTGTTTATGTGCGTATATATAGCGGAACATTGCATTTGAGGGATGTTATTAGAATATCTGAAAAAGAGAAAATAAAAATCACAGAGATGTGTGTTCCGACAAACGGTGAATTATATTCATCCGATACAGCCTGCTCTGGTGATATTGTAATTTTACCAAATGATGTTTTGCAGCTAAACAGTATTTTGGGGAACGAAATACTGTTGCCGCAGAGAAAATTTATTGAAAATCCTCTCCCTATGCTCCAAACAACGATTGCAGTAAAGAAATCTGAACAGCGGGAAATATTGCTTGGGGCACTTACAGAAATTTCAGATGGCGACCCTCTTTTAAAATATTATGTGGATACTACAACGCATGAGATTATACTTTCTTTTTTGGGGAATGTGCAGATGGAAGTCATTTGTGCCATCCTTGAGGAAAAATATCATGTGGAGGCAGAAATAAAAGAGCCTACTGTTATATATATGGAAAGACCGCTTAGAAAAGCAGAATATACCATCCACATAGAAGTCCCGCCAAATCCTTTCTGGGCTTCTGTCGGGTTGTCCATAGAGCCGCTCCCTATTGGAAGCGGAGTGCAGTATGAAAGCAGAGTTTCACTTGGATATTTAAATCAATCGTTCCAAAATGCGGTTATGGAGGGGGTTCTTTATGGCTGCGAGCAGGGGCTGTATGGATGGAAAGTGACAGACTGTAAAATCTGTTTTGAATATGGATTGTATTATAGTCCTGTAAGTACCCCCGCAGACTTTCGGCTGCTTTCCCCTATCGTATTGGAGCAGGCTTTAAAAAAAGCAGGGACAGAACTATTAGAGCCATATCTCCACTTTGAAATTTATGCACCGCAGGAATATCTCTCACGGGCGTATCATGATGCTCCAAGGTATTGTGCAGATATTGTAAGTACTCAGATAAAGAATGACGAGGTCATTCTGAAAGGAGAAATCCCTGCTAGATGTATTCAAGAATACAGGAACGATTTAACTTATTTCACAAATGGGCAGGGAGTCTGCTTGACAGAGTTAAAAGGATACCAGCCAGCTATTGGTAAATTTATTTGCCAACCCCGCCGCCCGAATAGCCGTATAGATAAGGTTCGGCATATGTTCCACAAGTTAGCTTAACAGCTTGCAAAAGTCATATAAAATGAGATTTGAAAGGATTAGAGACTAATTATGATGAAATGCGAATGGATATTGTGTCCTGTTTGTGGGAGCAAAACCCGTAATAAAATTAGGAAGGACACTGTTTTGGAGAATTATCCCCTTTATTGTCCAAAATGCAGACAAGAAAGATTGATTAAAGTTGACAACTTGAAGATAACTGTCATCAAAGAGCCAGACGCTTAAGACGCAGAGCCGATGAAATTGTGGAACAATTCACGAATCATCGGCTCTTTTTGTTTCGTATTTGAAAGAACAAACTCACCAAATAAAAAAAACGATATTCGGGTGGGTTATTTTGTTATACCCTAAATTACCCTCTGAATTTGTTTTTAAATTTGGAGGGATTTTTTTATGTCCTTTTTTCGGGCAGTTATCTATCTGCTCATACGAAGCAAAATTTATCAATACATAGCATATCAGAGAACGGCAGGAAACCAGTTAAAAAAATTTCTGCCAGTGCAACGGTACTTCTCACCTTGAAAGTAGAAGTACAATCTCCATACAATAGAATTACTATTTCCTATAACCGTAAAGGTCACAGAGCCTTTGCGGTTTTTCTTTTGTCGATTTTTGTTGGAAAGTGCCGTAGGGCTGTTTCTGATATGCGGTGTCGTTCTCCGCCTCTCCATCTGGATTTTTTACATTTCAAAAATTCAGATGGGAGGTATTTATGGTGAAATATGCACCAAGAAAGGTATATATCAGAGAAAGTGGCGGCTATGTGGAATTATCCTACACGGAGTTCTGCCGTTGCAGGGAATCCGACCAGACCTATATGGACAAGCTGTTTATCCCCATTCAAGGCTGTCTGCTTGAAGTCGTGAGGGAGCAATACACAGACTTCTACCGTGACAAGGAACGGTGGCGTTATCTGCAAAAATTAGATACAAAGAATAGACTGCTATCTCTCGACGGATTTACGGACAGCGAGGGGAATCCTCTGGACTTTATCACTGATGAAGCGGTGGACATTGCAGAAACCGTTGTCAATGCGGTCATGGTGGACAGGCTGAAAGCCGCCCTGCCTTTGCTGTCGGATAGTGAACAGGAGCTGATACAGGCAATCTTTTTTGACGGACTTTCCGAGCGTGAAGTCGGGGCGAGGTTGGGCATAACCCAGAGCGTTGTAAACAAACGCAAAGCCAGAATCCTAATAAAACTAAGAAAGATAATAGAAAATTAAAATTTAAGGCGTTCAGCCCCCTTGTTTTTTCCTTTGGGAAGATGAGGGGGCTTTTCTCTGCCCTCTCAATCAATTCTGATTGGAGGAAGTAAGAATGGCATACAACCACGGACGGGAGGACAGGAAATGGCGTATCTGGAAAGAAGCGGAGGAAAAGCTGCTGCGTGAGTGCGGCGTTGATGAAGCGACCATTGAGCAGATACGCATGGCGGACAGGGCAGACTTCAATTCCAACAGGCGGTTTTACCGATGGACGAATGACGTTGCGGAATATCTTGAGGACATGGCAGGCAGGGAGCGGCAGGCGGAAGTGGGTACGGTTGCGGAGTTACTGGAAGAGATTGAGAGCGAAAATCTCTATCAAGTATTAGTCACGGTGGACGGGCGTACCTTGAAAATCGTCCTGCTGAAAATGCAGGGGTATTCCACAAAGGAGATTGCCCCGCTTGTGCATTTGACGACTGGTGCCATCTATGCGAGGTTAGACCATCTGCGGAAGAAGCTGCGGAAAATTTTATAGCTTCTAAAACAGCCTGCCATCCTGCGGGCTACTGGGTGAGGGATGGAAATCCCCTCACTCATTTTTTGCAGGAGGACAACAGGATGGCATACAGGGTTAAGGCATACACGCTTCGGGAGGAATCCACGGAAAGCGGCACAAGGTATTTTATCAGCTTTAAGGACGGGCAGGGCAAATCCCACGAGTTGGAAGTGTCGGAACAGTTCTTTATGGAGTTTCGGCAGATGGAGCGCAGGAACAGGAATCTTTTCTAATGGGACGAGCGGCACAGGGAGTTTAACGAGGTATGGGACGAAACCCTTTACAGACGGGCGTTGCGTGTGCCTAAGAGCCTTGATGAACGCATGGTTGAGGAAGAACGGAATGAAACGCTCTATAAGGCGGTTGGGAGCCTTCCAGAGATACAAAGGCGGCGTTTCCTGCTCTACTACGAGTATGAGTTCAATTTTTACCAAATCGCCGCTATGGAGCATTGCACCGCTTCGGCAATACAGAAATCTGTTGCGATTGCAAAGGAGAAAGTAAAGGCGGAAATTGAAGAAATATCTCCAACCGTGACCGACACCGCCCGAAAAAGAAATCTGTTTTTTATTTGTGTGGGATTGGCGGCATTACATACTCTCACTTTTTTCCGTGGGAGTAAATCTATTTTTAAGGAGGTCAACGCCTATGTGCAACGAAAACAAAGACACCGCCCGAAAGGAGGAAAGCCATGCAGAAGTTACAGACAGTCAACGCCGAAACGCTCCTTTATGAACCGCTTGAGAAACCATCCTTTGTGGTGGACAGCCTTATCCCGACAGGCTTATCGCTGTTCTGCGGCTCACAGAAGATAGGCAAAAGCTGGCTCATGCTGAAGCTATGCTTATGCGTGTCGCAGGGAATCCCTTTATGGGATATGCCGACAATGGAGGGCGATGTGCTTTACCTCTGCCTTGAGGACACGTTCTGCCGCATACAGGACAGGTTATTTCGTTTGACGGACGAAGCAAGCGGGCGGCTCCACTTTGCCGTGGCAAGCTGCAAGCTGTCAGACGGTCTTATCGTGCAGCTTGAAGATTATCTGAAAGATTACCCAGACAGCAGGCTCATTGTCATTGATACCTTGCAGAAAGTCCGTACAGCTTCAAAAGACAATGCCTATGCAAGCGACTATGGGGACATCTCCCTCATCAAAGACTTTGCCGACAGGCACTCTCTGGCGGTCATTGTCGTACACCACATCCGAAAGCAGAATGACAGCGACGTGTTCAACAAGGTGTCTGGGACGACAGGATTAACGGGGAGTGCGGACGCTACCTTTGTTCTGGAAAAGGAGAAACGTGCGTCTGACACCGCCAAGCTGTATGTGACGGGCAGGGACACGCCTTATCAGGAATACACGCTGCGTTTCCGTGATTGCCGTTGGGAGCTTGTGGAGCGGAAAACGCAGGAGCAGCTTGCGAAAGAAACGATACCAGATGTCCTTTTTCGGTTGGTGGATTTTATGAGGGATAAGGAAGAATGGATAGGCACGGCAACGGAACTGTTAGCCGCTATGGGGGAAACGGAAACCATACCCACGGTGATTACGAAATGGCTGAATGAATACCGCACCACATTTTTAAGCGAGAACCGTATCTGCTACCAGTACAGCCGCAGGAAAGACGGCAGGCGGATTGCCCTTGCAAGGAGGGCGGGTGACAGCGGTGATGGTGGTGACAGCGATATTAGGATACCCCCCTGTTACTGTCATTGACGCTTAAAGCCATGTAAAGCTGGCGGCTCTGCCCTGCGGGTGACAGCAGTGACGGTGGTGACAGTGATTTTAGGATACCCTGCCGCTGTCATCCCTACGGGAGAACACCCCGTAAACGCAAAATGCAGGCGTGAGATTTACTCGCCCTTTTCGGTCGTGTAAAACCACCCCTGCGGTCAGAAAAATCATTCCGATTTTTCCGACTGCGTTTACAGGGTGTAACACACTACACTTTGCCCTGCAAAGTCGTGTGCCAGACGTTCCCTCTGGACTCCCTTAAGGCAGGGCTGTGCCCTGCTATCCTACGCCTTACGGCTTCGGATAAAAGAATGGCGGCATGACGGTGACGGCTCTTGCGAGGGGGGTATCCCAAAAACACCGTCATCATCGACATGACCGTCATGCAGGGGGTGAGGGTGACAGTTGCGGCAGTCGGCAGGGGGTATCCCAAAACTGCTGTCACCACCGTCACCGCTGTCACCCCAAAGGACGGTCACCCGCCGAAAGAAAGGAGGAATCCGCCTATGCCTTATGCAATCCTGCGTTTCCAGAAACGAAAAGCGGGCGGCGTTGCGGCTTGTGAACGCCACAACGAGCGGAAGAAAGAAGCCTACAAAAGCAACCCAGATATAGATATGGAACGCTCTAAAAACAATTACCATCTCATAGCACCACCAAAGTACACCTACAAGAAAGAGATTAACCGCATGGTAGCCGAAGCGGGGTGCAGGACAAGGAAAGACAGCGTGATGATGGTGGAAACGCTCATCACAGCTTCACCAGAATTTATGAACCAGTTACCGCCCGAAGAACAAAAAGCGTATTTCCAGACGGCTCTTGACTTCATTTCGGAGCGTGTTGGAAAGCAGAATATCCTCTCCGCTGTCGTCCATATGGACGAGAGAACGCCCCATATGCACCTCTGCTTTGTGCCGATTACGCCAGACAATAAGCTGTCAGCGAAAGCTATCTTAGGCAACCAGAAATCATTATCCGAGTGGCAGACCGCCTACCATGAGCGGATGTCCTCACGGTGGAATCAGCTTGAACGGGGGCAGTCCTCAATGGAAACCAAGCGGAAACACGTCCCCACATGGCTCTATAAATTAGGCGGCAGGCTTGATAAACAGTATGAAGAAATCGTGTCTGCCCTATCCGACATCAACGCCTTTAACGCAGGGAAGAAAAGGGATAAAGCGTTAGATTTACTCTCTGCATGGCTGCCAGACGTGGAGAAATTCTCTAAGGAAATCGGGAAACAGCAGGCGTATATCGACAGTTTGAAAGAGAGAATTGGGCAGGAATCAGACTATGCGGGGCGTATGCGTGATGAAAAGTACGAGCAGGAACTAAAGGTGCAGAAAGCGAATCAGAAGATATTTGAATTGCAGAGAACCAACGAGCAGATGGGGCGGCTGCTGTCAAAAATACCGCCCGAAGTGTTGGAAGAATTGCAGAAAAATCATAGAAGCAGAGCGAAAGAAAGGTAGATATGTGAATGAAGAAACAGGATTTTAAGGTGTTAAAGACCAAAGACTTGTACCCGTTCCCCGACAATCCGTTTCATGTGGCAGAAGATGAAACACTGTCAGAGTTAGCGGAAAGCATCAAGGAATTTGGCATTGTCACGCCGATAATCACACGCCCGAAAGAGGACGGGGACGGTTATGAAGTGATTGCAGGACAGCGGCGTGTCCGTGCTTCTGAACTTGCAGGGATAAATACCGTGCCTGCGTTTGTCCTGCCCTTAGACCGTGACCGAGCCATCATCACCCTTGTAGACAGCAATTTGCAGCGTGAGAATATCCTGCCATCGGAGCGGGCGTTTGCTTACAAGATGAAATCCGAAGCCATGAAGCGGCAGGGTTTCCGCACAGACTTAACCTCGTCACAAGTTGTGACGAAGTTGCGGACGGACGACAAGGTGGCACAGGGCTTCGGCGTGGGCAGGATGACCGTGCAGCGTTTTATCCGCCTGACGGAACTGATACCGCCGATTTTGCAGATGGTGGACGAGGGGAAAATCGCCCTCACGCCTGCGGTGGAACTGTCCTTCTTGAAGAAAGACGAGCAGGAAAACCTCTTTGCCACGATGGAGAGCGAAGAAGCAACGCCCTCACTCTCACAGGCACAGCGGATGAAACAGTTAAGCCAGAGCGGGCGGCTTGACATGGATACGATATTTGCGATTATGACGGAGGAAAAGGGCAACCAGAAAGAAACCTTGAAAATCAACACAAGCAAGCTGAAAAAATACTTTCCGAAGAACACAACGCCGAAGCAGATGGAGGAAACCATCATCAAACTTTTGGAGCGTGAGTTGCAGAGGAAACGCAACCGTGACAGCCGCTAATCTTCTTTTTTCGGGAAGTAAATACAGAGAGTTGAGGTATGGAGAATGAGAGAAATCCAGTATGAAATCGTAAAGGAAATCGCAGTATTGTCTACGGGCGACAGTGGCTACACAAAGGAAATCAATCTCATTTCATGGAATGGGAAAGAGCCGAAGTATGACATCCGCAGCTTTTCCCCGAACCGTGAAAAGTGCGGCAAGGGAATCACGCTGAACGCTGATGAAGCGGCGGCACTCCTTAAAGCATTACAGAAAGAATTAAACAGCGAGGATTAATGGTATCTGATTGGCAGGGCGGGGACATTTCCAAACTCTTCCCTGCCCTGTCTGGAAAGGAAGATTTAAGTATGGGCGAGGATAAGAAAGCAGATAAAAAGAGAAAGCGTATCGTGCCAAAAGCACCAGTGCAGATGATAATCAGCCGTGAATATGTCGGCACACAGACCGTTACAGAAGCGTTTGTCCCGATTATCTCCGAGGATATTCGGAAGAAGATTGCCGAGGGCGACACCTTCGACAATGAGGGGCTGTCCGCTTAGAATGTACGCAATGGGACATGAAAACAGATAGGACAGATACGGAGGTTTTACAGTATGGCAGGAATCAAAGAAGAAAAGAAAATCTATTTAGTCGGCATTTATTGCCGCTTATCTAAAGACGATGGTACGGATAACGAGAGTGCGAGCATTGCGACACAGAAATCCATCCTCACGGATTATGTGAAAAAGCAGGGATGGCACATAGCAAAAACGTATGTGGACGATGGTTATTCTGGTACAAATTTCCAAAGACCAAGTTTCCAGAATATGATAAAAGACATTGAAAGCGGTCTGATAAACTGCGTGATTACGAAAGATTTATCCCGTCTGGGGAGAAACTATCTTGATTGTGGGTTATATCTGGAAGTTTTCTTCCCAGAGCATAACGTGAGGTATATAGCGGTCAATGACGGCGTAGATACCTTGAATAAATCTGCTATGGACATCACGCCTTTCCGCAACATTTTAAACGAAATGTATGCCGCTGACATATCTGTTAAGATAAAATCGGCATATCGGGCGAGGTTTCAACAGGGGAAATTCATGGGAACTACCGCCCCTTATGGCTATATCAAAGACCCTGCCGACCACAACCATCTGCTGATAGATGATAAAGTGGCACATGTTGTAAAAGAGATATTCGACCTTGCATTAAAAGGGAATGGAGTTGCCAAAATTTGCAGACATCTTAATAAACAGCATATCCTACGCCCTGCCGCTTATGCGGCGGAGCGTGGCGAAACAGGCTTTGAACGTCATTTTGAGGGGAACGAGGACAAACGCTATATTTGGAGTGGGAACAGCGTGAGGAGCATTTTAAGAAGCCCGATATATGCGGGAAATCTTGTAGGCTACAAACGGATTGCCGCCAATATGAAAAGCAAGAAACGCCCCTCTAAGCTGCCCGAAGAATGGGAAGTGATACCCAATACCCATGAGGGAATAGTCACGCAGGAGGAATTTGATATTGTCCAACAGCTTATTACAAGTCGTAGGCTTCCACAGAACAAGGGAGGATTTGTAAATATTTTTGCAGGCGTTATCAAGTGTGTGGACTGCGGATGTGCTCTGCGGGCAATGAACGTACACAGGAGGAAACGCCCAGAGATTATCGACTGTGTACAGTATTCATGTAATAATTATGCAAGAAACGGAAGAAGCGAGTGTAGTGCCCACAATATAGAAGCAAGGGATTTATTCAATGCCGTTCTTGCCGACATCAACTGTTTTGCGGATATGGCAGTGAATGATGAAAAGGCGGTCAGGGCCATAGAAAAGCGGCTCACGGAAACAGACCAGAGCAGGGCGAAAGCATTAGAGAAAGAACGTAAGAAGCTGAACAAACGCCTTGCGGAACTGGACAGGCTGTTTTCCTCTCTCTACGAGGATAAGGTCATGGAGCGTATTACCGAGCGGAATTTTGAGATGATGTCGGGGAAATACCAGAAAGAGCAGCTTGAAATTGAAGCAAGGCTGAAAGAGGTGACGGAAACTCTTAATGAAAGCTACGAGAAATCACGGGGAATCCGTGACTTCCTCGCCCTTATCCGAAATTATCAAGGCTTAAAAGAACTGGATGCAACAGTTATAAACGCACTCATAGACAAGATACTTGTTTCGGAGCGTGAGAAGATGGCAGACGGAACAGTGAAGCAGGAAATCAAGATTTACTATAAATTCATCGGCTTTGTCGATGAATTACATATCATACCTACAAAACGGTGGGCAGCAATGCCCGCTAAAAATTGTACGGTGTGCGGCGTTGAATATGTCCCGGGCTCTGGTGCATCAAGGTATTGTCCTGCTTGTGCCAAGAAGATACGGAGGGAGAAATCAAACGAGAGCAAACGCAGGAGCAGAGAACAGAAAAGGATAGCATGTATGAACTGTCCGCAAAAAATGACCGACTGACATTGAACAGCAGGAAGGACGTATTTTAAGGCAGGGAAACCGGAACCGCAAGGTAAAAATATTCCGTTATGTTACAGAAGGAACATTTGATGCTTATTCCTGGCAGCTGATCGAAAACAAGCAAAAATTCATCAGCCAGATCATGACAAGCAAATCGCCGGTCCGTAGCTGTGAAGATGTAGACGAATCCGCTCTATCCTATGCGGAAGTAAAGGCTCTTGCAACCGGAAATCCATATATCAAAGAAAAAATGGATCTTGACATTCAGGTATCACGTTTAAGACTGTTAAAAGCAAACTATACAAGTCAAAAATACCGGATGGAAGATAATATTGTTCAGCATTATCCACGCCAAATCGTTATGGTGAAAGAACTAATCGAAAAACTTGAACAGGATATAGCTCTCTATGAACAAAATGCTGCCACAAGCAAAGATAAGTTCCATATGCAGGTTGGATCAGGTGTGTATGACACAAGAAAGGATGCAGGAAACGCTATCATAAAATTTTTTCAAACTGATGCGGATGGAACTGCCAAAATCGGAACATATCTCGGATTTTCAATGAATATAGCATTCGATTCCTTTAATAGAAAATTCGTTTTGAGACTTAAGGGAGCTATGAACCACCCTGTTGAGATTGGTCCTGATCCAGTTGGAAATATTATTCGATTGAACAATGTTTTGAAAACCATGCCGGATAAGCTTGCCGAAGCCAAAGACAGACTTGAAACCTTAACTAATCAATTAGAATCAGCGAAAATAGAAGTAACGAAACCATTCCAACAGGAAGAAGAACTCGCTGAAAAGCTAAAGCGACTGGCAGAACTGAATGCGCTCCTGAACATGGATGAGAAAGGAACAGATGCTCTTATACTGGAAGATGATGAACAACCTGCAATAGTAAACTCCGACATGGCAGTTACGCCAATCACATCCGTGAAAACAAAACCAATGCTAAAGAAAAAAGTGGTTGGACTATGCTTATAAGAAAATGGGGAGGATTTCAATGGAAATAACAGAAATAGAATGCAAAATCCTACGGATAAAAGCCGGAGCTATTTTAATTCTTGGGATGCAGCTAGGAAGTGAGCTGCAGCTTGATACGGAAGAAAAACGAGAGGATGTTCTGATGCAACTGGTGGCTATGCAGCGGCTTGTCGAAAAAGCCGAATATTCCCCAGATCTTGCATTTGAATATTTCGGTTATTCGGAACAAAAACGGCAGCTTTACAAGAAGGTTGTTGACTACATGATTGATGTTTCGAAATAAAAAAGGTGTTAAAAAGAAAAAAAGGTCGCTAAGGGAAATTTCATCTTTCTCTTACGACATTTTTTGTTGGAGGCATTTATGAGTAAAAGAAAATTTTCAAAAAAAGAGGTTGCCATAAGCATAGCGGCGGCCGCTCTTGCAATAGCAACGGTTGGAGGCGCGGTCGCTATCCATAAAGATTCCAGCAACTCAAATACTGGACATTCTATTACCGTGGAGCAATCAGACTACAGTAAAAAAAAGGAAGAGGCAATCCAGCAGATTCAGGATGCCGTAAAAGACTTATCGGATGACCAGCAATCCGAAATTGACTCTTATATCAAACAGAATATTGAAAACATCCAAAAAGCTGAGTCTGAACGTACCATAGAAAGCACGCTGCAGGAAACACTCGATTACATAGACCAAAGAAGTTTGAGTGAAAAAGAAGAGCAACGAAAAGAAACACAGACAACGGAAACATCTTCTTCCAGTGAAAGGGAGGTTACTTCTTCCTCTGTATCAGAAGAAGATAAATACCATATCCTTGGGGAAGATTATATTTATGAAAATAACGACTATCTTCCAGTTATCAATCAAAGTAACTGGATCTATATGTCTGATGAAGAGAAAGACGATTGGCTGAAGAAATGCACACCGGTAAAAGAAGATTCCGCCCACTCTATCACAGCCATATGTACAGACGCTTATGGTTACAATAAAAGCTGGTTTCTTCCCTGCAGACTGCATAAATGGATCACGGAAAACAATATCACAGCAACGGAAGGTGAATATCTGGCCTATGGAACCTATAAACCAAGTAAGGAAACATTCTATCTCGTACTGAATGACAGTAACCGAACCGTAACTCTGGTTACATACAACAAAAATTCCCAGGACTTTTCCTTTGAATTTGCCGGCATGACAGAGAGTGAGGTACTGGAAATGAAGAAAATGGATGCAAATACATCAGACACCACAGGGCACCAGGAAGATTCCAATAATACTTCTGATGCCGGTGATGCACCACTTTCTGAATCTGCCTTAAATGAAATGGAGAAAAATGCAGAACAAAATCAATAAAATCAAACATACCGGCGTATATGTTCTGGTTGTAGATGATTACTTATACAAAACCGGAGACATATTTGGCGAGTGGATTTTTCTTCCCATGGATTCACCGGCAATCTCAAAATATGATGATACTTACGTTATTATTAAGTATGATTTAAGTGACATTACAAATCAGACACAGAAAAACTGGATTCAAAAGCAAATCGAGCAAAATAAACATAATATTTCGCGCCTCAATAACATCTTAATAGCGTATATGGAGAACGAAAACTGGAATTCATAGTCTCCAAGGAAAACTGATACTTATAAATTTTCCGAAAAAGGTAGCCTAATTTTGAGGCTGCCTTTTTTGAACCACAAATCAAAAAAAGGAAGAATTAAAAACATGAAAATACAACGAGATGGGAAAGAATATACCTTGACGGCCGAAGAAGTTATGGAAGCCCACGAAGAATTTGTTACCAGTTTTATGGTTGCCGAATTGGAAAATTCATATGATGTACCACATAAATATTCGAAAGATCTCGCAAAAGAGGCATATGATATGTATGCTGACAGCAGTATTTATTCCGAATATGATTGCATCGAACGTGTTGCAAAGGACTATCAGGATCGCTGTAAAGAACCTACTGTTACAATAACTTGGTCAGAGTGTAACGATTTTGAAGATGGCGAGGTTATTCCGATCGCAGAAGCAAATAAAAGGTTTGAATTAATTGATGCCGATATTCGAGAACAATATGGCGGCCACTATTATGAAAAGACAAAATTCCTGTTGAATTATAATATGGGGAAAGAAAATTTTTCCTATGAAGGCCGCCAGGATTTCGGTGATTATGAGGGTTCCTTGATCGATCACCTTCATAATATGGCACTTATGTATGCATATGATTCTGAGTATTATGATTCGGTGGCATCCAGTAATACACCGGAACTTGCAGAGAAAATCCGTACCAATGGACTGTTTCTTTTAAATAAGCTGGTGCTGTATTTGAGAGCACATGAAGAAATTTCCGATAAATCAGTAACAGTGCATGTTCTGTTTGACAAGCCATCTGTAGAGATAGAATCATGGAAGGAAAAATACTTGATAGATTTCGATAACTATGTATCCGACTGCAGATACTGCCTTAATTCTGGTTTGAATTTACCCGATGAACCGATGTTAAAAGATTACGATCCAGCTTTAATTGCAGAAAGGCAAAAAATAGAGGAAGAACTTAAGCAGGAAGCTGCTGCTGCGGGAATGACGGTAGAGGAATATGCTGCAAATGATTTTATTTCTCCAAAGCAGCAAACAACGAATAAGAAAGCCACAAAAAAACAGCCAACCCTTTAACCTATGTTCAGCAATCTATCCCCGGCTTCTTGCATATACCTAATTTTCTGTTATTATAAAAGTGAGAAAAAATGAAAGAGGCGAAAGAAATATGAAATTTGATATTAATGCATTAATTCAAAAACAAAAAAGACCAATCAAAGATAAAAAACAGCTTTCTGCTGAACTGAAAAAAACTATTGAGCAAGAAGAAGATCCTCGGATTCAAAAACATAAAATTAATGCCTTGAAAAAGGGTTATACTCCAGAAGAAGCGGAGAAAATTGCTAGTATTTGCCGATCATACTATAAGTCTATTGACAAAATGCAAGCGGAACTTTCTGAGAAATCCATGAAAATTCACGAGATTTTTAACGAGCAATCTGTAAAGAAAGGATCATGGCAGCAAAAATACTTGACAGATTTTGATAAATATGTATCCAAATGTAGATACTGCCTTAATTCTGGTTTAGATTTGCCTGATGAGCCGCTATTTACAGATTATGTTCCGGATTTAATTCCTGTAGAGGAAGAACTTAATCAGGAATCTGCTGCCGCAGGAATGACGTTAGAAGAATATATCAAAAAAGAATATCTTTTCAAATAATATTTTCAAAAGGCAAAAAACAGTAAACAAGCATACAAAATGTTCCCAAAAACGCCCAATCATTTAAGACTGCTAAGCAGTCTTTTTTATTACAAAAAAGGAGAAAGAAACTATGGATATAGATACATTAATTGAGCGACAAGAAGTACTGGTTGAAAATCAAAAACAGCTTTTATCTGCGATGGTGTCTACACTTGACCTAATGAAAGCAGAAAAATTACGTCAAGAAATAGATCAGGAAATAGCATTTGATGAACCAAATAAGACTGTTGAGCAAGAAGAAGATCCTCGGGTCCAAAAGCATAAAATTATTGCCTTGAAAAATGGTTATACCCCGGAAGACGTGGAAGAAGTTGCGAGTATTTACCGATCATACTATGAATCTCTTGATGAAATCGAGGCAGATCTCGCTGCAGAAGGTAAGCCAAGTAATGGATCTGACTATGAATTACGAGCTGAAAATGTACGTGCGCTTCGCGATCAGGACTTATCATATATTGACCACAAATATGAAGAGCAGCGCAAACAGAAGTCACGTCCTACGCAGCATCCACTGAAACGTCCCAAAAAAACGATGAGTAAAATTTGACTTGTAGAAAAGAGGAAACCATATGTCAGAGTCACTGGGCCCCCGGAAAAAGGATTGGGATTTTTCATCCACATTAAAAACTCTTCTGGATCGTCATACTCTCGAACTTTCCAACGAAGAATTAGAGGAAATCAATCTATACCTTTTAAATCAAAGAGAACACGCGATCACTTTATACTCTCAGCAATTATATGGAATGAAACGTACAGCCAATCGTTTATCCAACACTTCAACATCCTTTCAGGATCAGTTACAACACATGAACTAAAAAGAAAGAAGGGTTCTTATGTCACAAGAAATTGAAAATAATTTTGAAGAACGAAAGAAAGACTGGGACTTGACCGGGCTTTTGGACGATGTTATTCGAAGGTACATATATCAACTGACTAATGATGAGCTTAATGAAATCAACTTGGAAAAAGCTTCTGGAATGCCAGATGAAGAGATTAAAAATGGAATCAAACTCCCTTTGGCTACTATGCAGCAACGCCGTGAAACATGGGGTTCTCAAAGTAAATTAGATGTACAAGAGCCTATGATTTTTATATTGCAAAGTACAGTAGAAAAGTTGTCCGTCGGAGACAAAATCCCATTATCAGACGCAGATAGCTTTTTGATTCACCAAGAATCCGGTGTTCTTAATTATGAACTTCATTATTTGATGAATGGTACGCCGCAGGAGTATAATGCATTCCTTGATCTTTCTAAAGTTAAAGTGGCCGACACGTTAATGGATGGCGTTACGCACAGCACTCCACCTGCTTTATCGGATTACCTTGAGCGGCATCAACAATTAAACGATACAGAACTTGGAGCCAAACGATTGCAGAAGTTAAATTGTGATTCAAAAAATGTATCTTATGCAAATGCTCTACTTTCCTATGTAAGAGAAGCAAGGGAATGTTTAAATTCTGGAAAACAACTTCCACAGCGGCCAACCAGAAGTTCTATTACTCTTGAAAAGCCAAACGAAGAAGTTGCAGTTCCGCTTTCCGAACAAACTCCAGAAGAAACTGCTGTCCTTGATCTTAATTCTGCACCTGAAATTAGTATCCCTTCATCCAACAATGAAGAAGTTATGCAGCATCAAAACACCACTCCGGAAAGTCCGGAGGCAGAACATCAACAAGCAAAAATGGAAAATCTTATGGATATATCTCTTCCATTGGTTGATCAGGAACCATTTCAAGAGATACTACAGGCTCTTCTGAAAAATGATATGTCTCAAGCAGCTAATCTGTTGCAATATCTCGGAAGTCATCTGGATAAATTACAAGAAGAGCATCAGAAAATGCAAGTAGAATTCCGGGAACTCAAAGAACAGGTAAATTCTATTGACGAAAGATTTTTTAATGATTCTGACAGTGTTGATACTGTACAGAATAATCTTGATCAGAGTGAAAAACTCATAACACTTAACAAGTCCCGCCTTGCCAATGTTGTTCTGCAGACTAAGAGTAAATTAAAAACTGCTGGAAAAAATGCGCTTTTATCGTTTGCTGAAAAAATTCATGTTCCAAAAGCTTTGGCTTCGTTGCAAAAGGGAATGCAGCATACGCAGGATTCTCTCGATGTACTATTCCAGCGGCTGAACGATGCAAAGCAGGCCGTACAAGATGTTTCCAATAGTGTAAAAAACGTTGGCCGGGCATTGACCGGAAAAGAACTTCTTGAATATGTCCCGTGGGACCCAGAAAAGGGTAAGATTGCTTCTGTCCAGCGTAAGATTTACGCTATGGAGCGTACATTGGGTAATTTGCAGGAAAGAACAAATACATTACTTTCTAAAATGCAACGTCCTGAGCAGAAACCCGAGAAGCAGGTAAAAAAGACAACTAAAAAGGTTATTTAAAGGAGGTATTAAAAATGGCAGCTGAAGATGCAGGTGGAAGTGGTGACCTTGCTATCTTGGTCAACACAGAAATGATTGTTCTTAAAGGGGCTGTTAAAGCAGCAGCTTCCGCAGGTAGTGTAACCGGAAAGGTAGTAAATAAAGCTCTGCTTTCTCCCTTCCGACTGATTCAATTTTGTATGAAACTACATAAGCAACATATAATCTCCACGTCAGACTTCAAAAGTTTTACACAATTCATGAAAGCCTGTGATGGAGATTATATTATCGCAAATCTCCCCACACGCGATCCGGAACAGTTGGATAAACTCATGGATTCCATGACAGAGGTTGGAATTACCTACTGTCTCCTTCCTGATCTGGATATTCAGGATTCCTGCCAGCAAATTGCCATACGTGGAAAAGACGTTGCAAAATGGCAGGCATTATACGAATCTTATGTAACAAACCAGCTCGATCTTGGTGGTCCACTGGATTTTGAAGAGTTGAAAGCTCTTACTTCCGGAAATTATAAAATCAAAAGTCTTGCACTCGGAGATGCTTCGGAAGATAATGAGCAACTAGAGCAATTCCTGGATATATTGGACGAACGTGGCGTGAACTATTCTGTTCTTCCGGATCTTAAATATGGAGATAATCACATCCAGATTGCCGTTGCGAATCAATCTCTGCAACAATTCGCAGCAGCTATTAAAGCATATTTAGAAGAATTTCCGGATGCAGCTAAAAATTTGGTAGAAGATATAACTGAACAAGAATATTTTGATTCTGGCCGTATGTCAGAGGAAGATTATATGAAAACAGCTTCGCCGGAAATAAAGGAAAAAACCGATCCAAAAAATTGGCAGAAAGGAAAAAATCTGAATGCACAGTCTTTTGAGCAAGCCCTGGCTGGGAAAGAAGTCGATCGTTATGAAACCTTAAAGAACCGACCAGGGTTAATCGAACGATATATTCCTTCTCAAAGAGTAGCTGCCAGAAGAGAAGATGAAATTGCGCTGCAGACAGGTGACCGAGAATATGTTCGTATTCAGGAAGCTCTTTCCGTTGACAATGGTAAGGGCTTTATTATTTTTCTTGATCCGGAAAAAAATTATAATGTCTATCGTCCGGATGAAAAAGGGATTCTTCAGACTCCTTCCGGCAGTCTGTCTGGAAAAGAATTTTCCAAGTATACAGAACAATCTGACGAAACACATCGTTTAGATTATATTCCGTATGCAGAAACTGAAACTCCGTCCGAAGCTCCTCAAAAGCAATCATCAAAAGCAAAATCTATGGAAAAAACTGTTTCACAAAGCTCTCCAGATGTTTCTACTCAAGAAGCAGCTTTTCCCGTTACCATTAATTGTAGTCTTGTTGATGATATTATGGATGACAAGACTTTTATTTCTCGTATTCCTGGTTCTAAATTGCATATCAAACTTCCTCTTTTTTCCATTGCTGATGACGGAAAAACTCTTGTTTCAGCAATTGATCCACAAAAGGAATATGAAATTTTTAAAAATGATTCACCAACATCGAATCCTTTATTGAATATGAAAGGAGCGCAAATACTACCTTATTATGATCCAGTTCGACGCAAAAACATAACAAAACAGTTCGGCCAGAATCAAAATAAGATTTTAAAGTTTTCTCAAAATCCTGCTTCTAAACACAAGCCTAAATCTTCCCCTATAAGGAAAAAAGACTTAAAGCTTTAATATAAGGAGAAAAAATGATAAAGAAAAAAAAGATTCCAATTAAAAGTCTTGTGCTTATTCTTATTTTGGTCGAATTAATCTGCCTTGTATTTGCAGGTATTTTGGGTGAACCTGGTAATGATATAAATCTTAAAACAGCGTCATGGATGAATCATCCATGGCGCTGTTTTAATCAGTACACATTGATTAGTCTTGGATGTGGTCTGACCGGATGGGTATTTTTTCTTGCGTTTTATTTGGATACGCATCGCAACACACATTCAGACATCGAACATGGTTCTGCAGAATGGGATGATCCGGACACTGCAAATAAACGCATGGCCGATCTTAAGCATCCGGAAAATAACCGCATTCTTTCCAAACACGTAAATCAGGCTTTATCCGGTTCGAAATCCTTTCCAAATAATAATATGATTGTTGTCGGTGCTCCTGGTACCGGTAAATCATTATTTGTGATTGCTCCAAATATTTTAAAATGTATTTCTTCCTATTTATTCATGGACCCTAAAGGTGAACTTGTGGAAAAATATGGAAACTATTTGCAAAAGAACGGTTATCAGATCCGTGTTTTGAACTTAAAAAACATGGAATCTTCTGATCGATACAATCCTTTTGTTTATATCCGAACAGAAGATGATATTCCACGATTGATTATGAATATTTTCAAGTCTGTGGAACCCCCGGATGCCCAAAAAGGCGACCCTTTCTGGGATGATGGTTGCGCTCTTTATCTGCAGTCTCTCTTTTATTTCGTGTGGGCTGTATCTGTACCAGATAAAAAAAAGATTTTTGCAGAAGCCGGTTTAAAATGGGAACCTGTATATGCTACGCAAACTTTAAATCAAGTAACAAAGCTCATGCAGCTGGAAAGTAAAAAAGTACCACCTCGCTCTGAGGATGAAGAAGAGTCCACAGAATTATCTTTATTAATGGATGCATTAGCAGATATGTATCCAGATCATCCAGCTGTCAGAGATTATCGTAAATTAAAAGAAGGTGCGCCCGAAACAGTTGCTTCCGTTCTTTTAATTTTAAATGGAAAATTCAAGTTCTTTTATTCGAAATCTATTCAGCGCATTTTTGAAGCAGATGATATGAACTTATGGGAACTTGGAACCGGTTGGCACAGGGATGGAAAAAGTAAAGTAGCATTATTTCTAGTCCTAAAAGAAAACGATAGCAGCTACAATTTTGTGGGAAATATGCTTTATCAACAGCTGTTCGATGAACTTTTGGTAGAAGCAGATCAGAATTACCATGGTGTTCTTCCTATTCGTGTTGAGTGTTGGATGGACGAGTTTGGCAACGGGTTACGGCCGGAAGGTTTTGAACATTTAATCACAACCCTTCGATCTCGTAACATTGCTGTCATGCTGTTCCTGCAATCAATTAGTCAGCTGCAAACCATGTACAAGGGTGACGGATGGAAAGTATTCATGGATTCCTGTGCTGTATTTTTATTTCTTGGTTCCGGCCGTGGTGCGTATGACACCCAGGAAACTATCAGTAAAATGTTGGGTGCTGCCACAATCGAAAAGGCATCCGGTAGTGTTTCATACGGTCAAAACGGAAGCAGCAGCACAAGCTACGATCGCCTGCAGCGTTCGCTTATGGATGCAAATGAAGTTGCACAAATGGATAAAGACAGTTGCATCATTCTTCCATTTGCAAGTAAACCAATCATCGACAAAAAATATAAGCCATTCCATGATCCCTCTTATTTGAAGGCAAAAAAATATGGACCTTATACCCATCCAGTTGAAATTTTCCGTGATAAAAACGGAAACCTGCATACAGTAAATCACCAGGAGAAATTTTATTTTCCGGATGAAGGTCTTCAAGCAAAAATACGCGATGATCTAAAAGAAGGGAAATCTTCCGGCATGTTATTCGAACTCAGCGAAGATGAATTTTGTTCTCTGGATCTGGATGATCCGAAACTGAATGGCCCGCAAGGAAATCTTTTTTTGCTTCAACAGTTAAAGAAATTGGAAGATGATAGTGCCACTTTAAAATTACAGAATGCTGTCAACGAAAAAATGAATTCTGTAATTTATGATACGTCAGACAACACATCCTCCTTGGAGGCAGATGAAGAATCTGCCGCAGAAACCATTTCTGTTTATGATGTGCGTCAATCTTGGGATCTTTCCGGGAATCTGGAAGATGTTATCCGAAGATATATACTCGAACTTTCCGAAGATGAAGTATCAAACATCACAGAAGCTATGAATCGGCATATCCCGGAAAAGAAGATCAAAGATTGTTTAACTCTTCCACCGGAAAAATTATGTCTTATGCTGCAGTTTTATATGAAACAAGCAAACTAAAGTAACTTAGAGAGGAAGTATACCTTATGGCCGAAGAGAAAAAAAACAGATCAGAGGAACTAGAAAGTCTGGATAAGAAAATCAATGAGATTATTAATGGATGGAATCAAAATCCGGAAGAGATTGTTGAATTTTTACAGTTCTCCAGCAAATTTTCTTACGCTTATTCACCACGCAACATGATGCTCATTGCTCAACAGCAAAGAGGAGCTTTACTCTGTAAATCCTTTAAAGCCTGGAAAGAACTTGGTTACTCTGTAAAAAAAGGTGAGCATGGAATGGAAGTGTACGTCCATACACCGATCACTATTTTAAAAACAGATGATGGAGATATTCCTTATAGTAAAGCATCCAAAGAACAGCAGGCCGCTTATGATGTCGGAGAAATAGAAGGAGAGAAACTTTCGTATTTCAAAAAAGGATATACATTTGATATTACGCAGACAAACTTTCCTCCGGAAAAATATCCAAAGCTTCTTGACCGTGGAATTCCATCTGAATTTCACAGAAGCTGCACAAATATATTAAAAGAATACTGTGAAGAGAATCTTGGGCTTAAAGTTTTTCTGCAAGACCAGGAACAAAATATTAAAGGAGTTTCCCTTTATGGCTATCACAGTCCGTCAGAACACGAAATTCATATTGCTTCAACTTTACAGGATACCGCTGCTTTCTCAACATTAACACATGAATTCGGACACGCTCTTGCACATGGATCTGTCGAAGAATCTCTGAATACAAATTTGCATCAAAAAGAATTTGAAGCTGATGTTATGAGTATTATGTTTTGTCAACACTATGGGCTTGAAATAACCGACGAAAGAAAGAGTCATCTTTCTGGTCATTACAAAGATTGGAAAAAATCCGATCCGAACAATTTTCATCCGGATAAAAGTATGCGGAAAATGTTTGACTTATTTAGGGAACACTCAACTGTCCTGGATCAAAAAATAGTTAAAGCTTTTCCAGAGCTTGCAACAAAATTACTTCCGCAAGAACTAGAAGTGAATTCAGAAAAAAAGAAAGTTGTAAATAAAACTGCTAAGAGAAAACCAAAGAAAAAGAAAACACCAAGACTGTAAATACGATTTTTTATGAAGAAGAAAAATAGATGCGCAGACGAATTTCCATCCAGCAGTAACAGAAAATACATCGGCTATCCAGATAGTGCGTATATACATTATGATGAAGTTGGTGCAGTGCTTTTTATTTTTCGAGCAAATCCTTCTTTGAAAGAATTGGATGGATTCGAAAAAAAATTTGAAATTCGAATAACAGAATTTTCAAAAATCATGTTTATCTCTTTTCGCTTTGGATCTTCTGACTGGTGCAGCATCTCATATTCTCCATACTTAGACACATGGCAGAGCAAACAATTTATTTTTCCGAATTGTAAGTACGGAATAAATTTATTCATAGCACTTTTCGATACATCAACCGGAAAAATATTAAGGGCCAGGATGCTCGATCTTCCGTGCCTCTTTTCAAAAAAAATACGCTCTGCCATTGTACTGCAGGCACTGCAGCCATTCAATAAAGAGAAATATATTAAAGTTATTAAGCAGTTTACTTTTTTTCATTCGCAAGAAGAAATTGCAGTGCAAAGCAAATTATCATCACGCTGCACAGTCCATTATCGTGCATCACAGACTGTCCCTATACAAAAATAATGAATTATTTTCACACCACACATTTCAAAATAATCAGAAAAATGCAGAATCACTATTCTGTGTTTCATAAAAAATTAAAAGTGAGGTAACTAAAATGGAAAGAAAAAAAACTCAGGCAACAACAGCAAAGTTAAAAAAGGTTCAGACCGAAATCAAAAAGACAAAGGATAAACTCAATAAACTTATGGCAGAAGAGGAACGTTTGACTGTTCAGTATCAGACAGAAAGTTACGAAGAGACTTTAGCTTATTTGAAGTCTGCAAGCAAAAATGGAAAGCCAGATCTTGAAGAGATGTGGAAGTTTTTGCAGAGCACTTATTCTCCTGAGTTGAAAAATTCAGTTTCACAATCGACCGGAAATTCTGCACCTTCAGAAGAATCAACTGATGACGTAGAAGAAAATTCTGAAACAGAAGAAACATCCAGCACTGTTCCGGAACAAAAAATTTCTCATTATGATTCAAATGATCTTGAGTTTTTAGCTGACTAATTTTTTGCGGGACATCCTTTTGGGGTGAGGACGTCCCGTTTTTCAAATAGAATCGAGGTAGCAAATGGAAAGCAAAAATTATCATTTCAATGTGAGCAATCCCGAATTGATTTCAAAAATTGAACGCTTCAATGAATATGGATTTGCAAACCGAACTGATTTTTTTCTTGAAGCAATAAAAGCATATGACACAATTTTCACTCCAGAAAATTCTTTGAAAAAACTCATCACAGACGCAGTGATGGATGGAATTGTTGGAGCATTGAACATAGAAACAAACACAACTGATGATGGTGATAAAACAAATTTTGAAGACAGTGATGAAGATTATCTCATCTACATTAAGTAAGAATTGTAAAAATTTACATTACCTTATACCTACGCTCGATATAAAATCGAGCAAAAGGGGTCTTAGGGGACTCCCTAACAAGATGCAAATTGTTTACAATTTGCGTATCTTGCTAATTAAGAAATAGGAATGTGTTTCTTATGGTCGTAAAACGTCCATGAGCCTGCAGCCCCAGTGTTTATGCGGCTTTCCGGGATTTTCATAAAAAACGCATTTTTCTCCACAAAAAGCCCATGGTCATAAAACGTCCATGGATATTTTTGTCATGGTCGTAAAACGTCCATGGGCTTTTTTTAATTGATTTGTCTCGAAAATTTTTATCACCGAGTACAGAAAAGAGGAAAGTATTGATGGAAAAAGAAAATAAAAAAGCAACTGCCTCTGAGAAACTGACGAAGGTAGTTGCCATTCGAATTTCTCAAACTGATTATGATATTTTTTTAGAAAAAGCAAAAATGGAAAATCCGGAATCCACAAAAATAAATATTTCAAAATACTTATGCAGCGTTTTACACGATTCCACAATTTCAAATTTTCATTTTTTAAAAAAGAATTTTCGTCAAGTCGAACAGGCCTTACTCAATATTGACAGCAAACTTTTGCAGATCGAAAAAAATTCGGCAGGATCTTTTTATCCGGAAGAAATGTTGGAAAAAATCTCTGAATGTAAACGGCAGCTTGAAAAATTAGAGTTTGATTTTCAAAAATTGGAAGAGGAGATTTCAAAATGGCAATCACCAAACTGAGTCATGTCAAAGAACGGAAATCCGGAAATCCTAACGCAGGACTCTATAATTGCATTGATTATATTTTGAATCCTGACAAAACAGAAGAGCGTTATATCGGAGGAAACGCGGGTTCCACTACACAGGAAGTATATAACCGGATGATGGCAACAAAACAAGAATTTCGCAAATTGGATGGCCGACAATGTTATCACTTCATTATTAGTTTCGCACCAGGCGAAACGGATGCTATCACCTGCTTCAATATTGCTCAGGATTTTTGTGAAAAATATCTCGCCGGAAAATATGAATACGTTTTTTCTGTCCATACAGATCACGCGCATATGCACGCTCACATAGTTTTTAATTCTGTCAGTTTAGTAGACGGAGTAAAGTATCATTATTCAGATGGACAGTGGAAGAGTAACATTCAACCGATAACGGATCAGCTTTGCGAAAAATATGGACTGAAAAAATTGACTTACGTTCCAGGAAAAAGAAAAGGCGTTGATTATGGAACATGGAGGGAAAAGAAAGATCCATCCGGAAGTCAACGATTACGTGAAGCTATTGACATGGCAATAGCGCAATCTGATTCCTACGATGATTTTCTTTCTATAATGAGGAAGTCATATCAAGTAAAAATTGGGTTTTCACAAAAATGGAATTCTGAATATCTTTCATTTAAAGATTTTAAAACTCCGGCCGGACGATACCGTAGAAATTACGTTCTTGGAAAATCATACACTGTCGCAAGTATTCAAAAGCGCATTTCATTAAATAAGATGGAAATTCCAGAATCATTAAAACGACTGCCACCACATATTCGAGGTTTTGAATCTTCCATCGGCTCTGGTTTTCGTTCAGCAAATGGTTTATACCTTACGCAGCATCAAAAACGTTATATGATTCCATACTGGAGGTTAAAAAATTCCGAACGCACAGTTACTAGTGGCACAGGGAACATTCGAGAATATTCAAAAGAGGCTGATAGAAATTTGCGTGACCTGCAAACCGTGCAAGATAATAAAATTCGAACCGTTCAGGATTTGTCCTCCCGCTTGGATGAATTGAATCAAATGACCGATTCCATTCGAAGAGAACTTCGTGCAATACAGTCTAGCCGTGAAGATTCAGAAACAGAGAATGTCATTTCCGAATATCTTTCCATTCAAAGTGCATTTGCGAATGCCGCTGTTCCTATTGAAATGGAAGGGAAATTTGAAAACCGATTGGATGAGATCGAAGAAAACTATCCGATCGAAGAATTGATACACCAAAAAGAATCTAATAGTAAAAAAGAAAAACAACTACAGAAAGAAATCAAAAATTTGCAACAGGCATCCAGACGTTTATCAAAATTAAAAAAGATCCAAAAGAGATAAAGAGGAGTAGTGAAAATGGCTTTCCAAAAATATTCTGAAGAAAAACGTAATGAAATTTTAGATTCTCAACAGGAAAAAAATGCGCGTGGAAAAATAAGTTTATTACTGAATTTGGGATTTCCCAAAGATTGGATTGAAAAAATGCTTCCTTATATAAATGAGGATACTACATCATGGCAATTACGCATGATCAGTCTTTTCGATCAAGATCCGGAAGATCTCGTAGCCATGTTGGAAGATTCCGTAAAAAATTCTTCTGTAGAAATTTTTCAGTCTATTCGGAAGAAATATTATATTGAAAAAAAAAGCAGTGCAGATATTGAACAGATTCAAAAATCAATGGAGCAATACGTTCCATTGATTCATAACCAACTAGACGCTTACAACGAAATGTCCGCTTTGTTGCAGCAGCAATTTGCCGTCCAGCAAGAGAAAGATGATCTACATAAATCTAAAGGTGACCTGCAAGAAAGAATAAATGCTATGCAGAAGGAGCATGAAAAAATTTCCATTGAGAAGGAAGATATTTTTCATCAGCTGCAGGATTCAGAGAAAGAAAAAATTTCCATTCAGCAACAACTCGTTGATGCGACTGAATCGCTGCAGAAATCTCAGGGAACTGCAGCTTCTTATGAAAAACAAATTGCTATTCTGAATAATAGAATTGATGAACTTGAAAAGCAGTTGGAAGTATATCAAGCTAAAGAAAATGAAATTGCCCAGGAAGAAGAGAAGCAGCTTGAACACATTCCCGTTAAACGTCGAATAATCTGGTCATCTTTTTTTCATGACTCTAAAATAAAACGCAAAGAAGAACTAGACATTCAAGAACAGGCTGAACGTGAGAGACTTGCAAAGGAATACATTTATGATCCATCCCATTCTGAAGAACAGGCTGCGCTTTTTCTCGATGCAGCAGGAACAGAAGAGTGGACCTTAGAAGATCTTCGAACACTTGCTGCACAATCAGATATTGACAGCATGAAAATATTACAGCGTAAAATAGAACAGCTGCATAAAGCTTCACAGAAAAAAAAATAATAAATAGCTTTCTTCCACATTTACAGTTGTTGTTTTATTTTGAGGAAAATGATAAAATTAATATAGTTCCATTACTACGGAGGTGATTTAAAAATGTCAGTATCATATTTTAATACAAACGAATATGAATTAATGAATAAAGATAATATTGTTGCAACTGTAAGCTGTACAAGAGATGAATTTAATGACTTATATTTTGAAATTCATCATATATTTTCACAATTACCAATTGGTTTCAAAACATTTAAAGACTGGATCGAAAATCGTAGAGCACCTAGCAATCGCCAGCACATTGAAAAATTGCTTAAGCGTTGCAACTGTTATGATTTAGAAGGCTTCCTTCAAGTTACACATGCTGCAACTTTAAATGATACGTTTTGGGTTCGTCCAGCAAAGAGTCATCTTTCCTGGAATAATGTTTCGTTATTCCAAAATCCTTTCGATGACGTTGTTGCTCGGATAGCCTTTGAAGGTGGTTTATATGGTGAACATTTTTCAACAGCTTCCCCTGAATTTTCTACTGATGGAACTTTTGCAAAGTGTTGGACTCGTTTAGACAATCAAATTTTCCTCATGAAAAGAGGGTCTGAAGGTGGTGCGAATGCTGGGCTTGAGCCATACAGTGAGATGTATGCTTCACAACTAGCCGCTGTATTTTGTCCAGACTCCGTTCCATACGATGTTGTAAATTACCATGAAAAAAAAGCCTCTAAATGTCCGCTTTTTACAAATGAGCAATATGGTTTCGCTCCAACTTATAAATGCATCGGAGTAGAAGCCGGTATTGCCCAAACCCTGCAATACTTTTCTTCTATTGGTAGCGAAAACGCTTTTCGTAGAATGCTAGTTTTAGATGCCCTTATAGTCAACACTGACCGTCACAAAGGAAATTATGGAATATTATTTCAAACTGATACTCTTCAACCGATAAAAATGGCACCTGTATTCGATCACAATCAAAGTTTATTACCATACGCAATGGAAGATGATTTTCGTGATCTCGATTCCTATTTGAGCGAAAAAATTCCACGAATCGGTACAGACTTTTCAGAAACTGCAGCCATGGTAATGACTCCAGATATAAGATCAGATCTAAGAAATTTACAGGACTTTGAATTTTCTGATTCATCAAACGGTTTACCAAAATGGAGAGTAACTGAATTAAACAAATTAATAGTCCATCAATCAAGATCTATCCTTAAATCAAAAAAAATATATATGTCTCCCGATCAACCTAAAAAGAAAAATATTAAAAAATCAACTCCTCGTCTATGAAAAAAATCCGTGTCAATAATTGACACGGATTTTAAAGTTAATGTGATTATGATAGCTCTCTATTCATTATAGTTTACGTGGTTTCTTTCTTGATGTAGTCTTGAGATTTGGTTTGGAAGTATTGCAGTTTTCATTAAGTAATTGTTTTATCTCTGGCCGTGGAGTATTGGAAACTATCGAAAGTCGTTTTAAATACGTTGCTGCATTCAAATAAAGTACATCATTTTGTTTTGAAGAAGCTCCCGTATAAAGTACCAAACGGCTTTTCACCTTTCCAAAATTTTCATCTATATATTCCAAAAAATCAGTGTTTCTTAAATGCTTTGTTTGATCTATTACGATCTGATTAGAGTATTTTACTTCAAACAGATAGCTTTCTCCTTTTTGCTTATCAACCAGTATCATATCAGCTTCAACATGCTGGTTGTTGTTTCTCAAGGTGATGCTTAATTGTGATACGTAATAACGATCCAGATCAATCTTTTGGAATGTTTTATATGTTTCCGCAAGAATTATATTTTCAAGTAAAATTCCTTTTACGAAATGATCTGCTCTTAAAATAAATAAATTTCTGTCAGCTATACCACAAGTATCCTTCCACATAGAATCATCCGCCAAATTTTTGATCAAAGCAGTTGAATGGGCATATATCATACCTGGTTGCATAAAAATTTCTAAATCTTCAGAACGTTCCCCACTATTCAATGAAATATATGATGGAATTTCGAGAAATAGTTCGAGTTCCAACAAGTAATTCTTTAGTTCATCCAGATGTCGCTTACTTAAAGACGTTTGCATTTCATCCAAATCCTTAATTCCCAAAGCATTCTTGGTTGCCTGATTGGCTTCTTCCGTGTTAATTAGTGACACATAAGATGGTTCTTGAATATTATGGATCGTAGAATACAGCGGGGCACTTTTAAAACACTTGTTAACTGCTTTGACCGTAGTGTAATAGCTGAACTTATTAATCATTTTATTCAAAACAGATTTCAATTCATTCTGTTCGTACAACTCAGTTATTGCAGCTCCATACCTTCTTGCATCTTCGCTTTTCTCCAATGAATGTAAAATATTTCCAACAATAGCGGTATTTTGATATTCTTCGCTGGCCTGCAATGTTTTATATGGACTTTTTGTTAATGTTCCTCCGTATTCAATATATTCATCTACGGAATCATTTTCGATAAGTTTTGAAAACTCCGCAAAAGGAATATAGGATGTATGTATCATTTGAATCCTATCATATAAAATATCGGATTGCGCAAGCATAATTCCCAATGAGTCCGTTCCAGCGATAACGATTTTAGCTCCTTTTGCTGCAAAATAATCTGAAAAAGTATTTCCATATTTTTGAAAGTCTGTAACTTCCGTTATTTCATCTAGGAAAAAGTTGCGAACGCCTTTATCGTATAAATCTTCCATTGCCTGCCGCAATTCAAGCATATCACATTCCCGTAGGCAAAGAATATATACTGTTTTTTCTTTGTCTTTATCCGATAGTTCTGATATATACTGATACATCATTACTGTTTTTCCGGTTCTTCGTAGGCCATATAAAGCACAAATCTTTCCAGGATATTCATGCTGCATGAAACCTTTCAATTGATTATAACAATCCCTTTTCCGAACATATGAAGTGGCGATTTGGTTTCCCATAATAATATTAATATTTTTTTCATACATAAATTGCGCCTCCATTTCTTCATTGACTTATTTTATATTCTCGGAACAAGCGGTCAAGCGTACATCTACTTATTTTCAATTCTTTTGCAATCTGCGTTTTCGTTGCCTGTCGGGTCATATAACGATTATAGTATTCTTCGATTCCAGGAACAACGATTTTGTTTCTTCCTTTGTAGCGTCCTTCTTTTTTGGCAATGGCTATTCCTTCCCGCTGCCGTTCCAGAATCATTTCTCGCTCAAACTCTGCAATGGCTGCCATCATGGTGAGCTGCAAACGTCCTGTCGGTGTCGATGTATCAAAGTTTTCTTTGAGACTTACGAACTTTGCTCCAGTATTCTCGATTCTTTTCACGATACTTAAGAGATCATATGCAGTCCGGCCGAGTCTGGAAAATTCTTCCACATATACGACATCATCTTCACGAATGAACCCCAGCATTTCCTGAAGTTTAGGTCTTTTCATCGTTTTACCGGATGCCTTCTCAATAAACCACTTATCAATATTATATTTTCCCAGTGCCTCTCGTTGCCTGGCTTCATTTTGTTCAACCGTTGATACTCTTACATAAGCAATATTCTTACCTTTACTCATTTTTTCCTCTTTGTACAAATAACTTCTTAGATATGGTCTACATTTTGTTCAATAATTGAATCTCTGACTTTATTTTAACATTTTATTGTCCATTTGACAATGTATAAAAACGTACACCCTATTTAGATATTTTTATTGTGACATCACATCTTCCCTTACAGCTTTTTCAAGAAGCTGACGAACATATTCAGGACAGCTGCTCTTACCGGATTCCCAGTTTTCCAAAGTTCGCACAGGAATATTATACTGCCTGGAGAATTCAGCTCTTGATTCAGAAAGCATCTCTCTTATTTCCATTTTTTCTTCCTCATTTGATATTACATATACTTTGCCATTGTGCTCCGCCAAAAGAATCCGTCATACAACCACTCAAGATCGTTTTTAAAAGTTGGCACATCGTGATGGTCTAATTCGGCAACGAATTTTACGTATTCATAGCTATAACCGTTTTTTTTGTAATACGTCAGCAGCGAGTTTATAGCTGTACAAAAAGTCTGCTTTATCAGCAACAGGATCTTCATCATCCCAACTCCACTCATCTTTTTCTTTCTCTTCATCTGTCATGGTGTCGTTTGCCTTTTTGTAAAAGAGAGAGAAAGCATATTTTTCTTCAGCCGGCAGATCTTCCATTTGCATCAAATGAGCCTTTCCCCAGGCATCATCAAAAATTTTTTTAAACTTTGACTTGAGTGGCATAGGAGTTTTATGCTTATACTGATTTATCGTGTCATCAATAATGAGCGCTAAATCCATATCAATGGGAAGTTGTTCTGTAACCAGATATACGCTTTTTTCATCGCAAACAATATAGAAGGTATCATTTTCAGTTTTTAACTATGCTCAGCAAGAAGTCCCCGACTTCTAAAGTGGGGGATGAATTGCGTCCGTCATAAAATATTGAAATACAGGATAAGAAGCGTTATAATAAAATCAGTCGAAGAAAAAAAGAAAGGCTGAACATATATGGAATTAGACAATAATGCACATTCGGTATTTTTGCTGTATTACCATCTTGTCCTTGTTGTCAAATACCGCAGGCAGGTCTTTGATGAAACGGTTTCCGAACGTTCAAAGGAAATCTTTGTGTATATTGCACCGAAGTATAACATTATGTTGCAGGAATGGAATTATGATAAAGATCATGTCCAGATTTTATTTCGGGCGCACCCAAATTCAGAAATCAGCAAATTCATAAATGCATATAAAAGTGCAAGCAGCAGACTCCTGAAAAAAGAATTTCCGCAGATACGGCAGAAACTGTGGAAAGAATGTTTCTGGAGCCAGAGTTTCTGCCTGCTTACAACAGGCGGCGCACCAATAGAAGTCATCAGAAAATATATTGAGTCACAGGGAGAAAAAAGCCGCAAAAGGGGCAGGTCTTATGGCAAACAAAGCATATAAATTCAGGATATATCCGAACAGGGAACAAAAAACACTGTTTGCCAAAACGTTTGGCTGTGTACGGTTCATCTATAATAAAATGCTGGATGATAAAATCAAATATTACGAGAAAACGAAAAAGAAACGGAACAATACCCCGGCGCAGTACAAAAAAGAATTTCCGTGGCTGAAAGAGGTTGACAGTCTAGCCCTTGCAAATGCACAGATGAATCTGCAAAAGGCATATAATAACTTCTTCCGGGATCCGAAAGTTGGATTTCCGAAATTCAAATCCAGACATAAAACCCGCGCTTCTTATACAACGAATAACCAGAAGGGCACGGTAGCCCTTGAAAATGGGCACCTGAAGCTTCCAAAAGCAGGGTATGTGAAGGTCAAACAGCACAGAGCGATACCGGAAGATTACCGGATCAAATCGGTCACCATCAGTCAAAATCCGGGCGGGGACTATTATGCAAGCGTTCTGTTCGAGTACGAAAACCAAGTACAAAAACAGCCCATGCATCAATTTCTTGGTTTGGATTTTTCCATGCAGGAACTGTACAGGGACAGTGAAGGCAGAGAACCGGAATATCCGGGATATTACAGAAAAGCGGAACAGAAATTAAAGAGAGAACAACGAAAGCTCTCAAAAATGCAGAAAGGTTCCAAAAACCGTGGAAAGCAGCGGATCCGGGTTGCCAGAATGCATGAGAAAGTAGCGGCCCAGCGCAGAGATTTTTTACACAAACAATCGCGAAAGATTGCAGATGCGTATGATTGCGTCTGTATAGAAGATCTCGATATGAAAGCAATGTCACAGGCGCTGCACTTTGGCAAATCCGTTTTGGATAACGGCTGGGGGATATTTGTGAATTTCCTGAAGTACAAAATGGAAGAACAGGGAAAACAGCTGGTGAAAGTAGGCCGTTTCTTTGCAAGCAGCCAGCTGTGCAGTGTATGCGGGTATAAGAATACCGAAACGAAGGATCTGCGAATCCGTGCATGGATCTGTCCGAAATGCGGTACACACCATGACAGGGATGTCAATGCTGCAGTCAATATCCGGAATGAGGGTATGCGTCTTATGTACAGCCTGCAGTGACAGGAATATAGAAAAAACCGTGGGGCACACGGGGATAGCTCGCTTATGCTTGACACAGTGGTGTCATCGAACGAGAACCGACGGTTCGCTTTTTGCGAAAGGAAGCCCCCGCCTCTGTAGGCGGGGGAGGATGTCAGTTCGCCCGGCGCGAACGTTATTCTTAAAGGTGAAAGTCCTAAGTGCGCCTGTTAGCGGGAAGCACATAGCCAACAAGGCAAGGGTGTCCATTGTGAGATGGAATCTGAAGGAAGCCTGAGGCAAACCATTGGTCCGACGGACAGAAATCATGTATAAGGCTTACAGTTCGGATAAGACTGCTGAACAAGTTGAAGTCCAATAGCTAACAGAGGACTGGTAGTAGACATGGCGGATAGGTGATGAGAAAGATAGCGTATTTTAACCGGGGAGATCCTATGAGTGGTTTCATCAGCCATAGTAACAACGAATCATAGGAAGTCAGCAGATGTCATAGTGTGCGACTTGCAAGTCGTCATTTAAATTGTGATAAATTCACTACTACATCCGTTTGTAGTATTTCTACCGCATAGTGCCCAGTAAGTAATGAAAGGTGCGGAGCAGCGGGACAACGTGAGAAAGACAGAAACCACATCTGTCCTATTGCAAGGAAAAGATATGCAAGGTTAACATATGTGAACTGTCGTAAGGGTCGTCACTCGTGTAAAAGGTGAAAGTGGTTGATACACCTTGACTAAAATAGTACGGAGTCAGGGACATGATAATTACTATGGTATCATGCCAAACGGACAGAGAACTCCCGGTCTATAGGCAGAACCTAAACATATCAAGATTATTTAAATGACGAAACAAGGTAAACCTTATGTGCTCCTGGGAAAAGGTAGGCTAATCGTAAGAAAAGCACAATGCACAGAAGGCAGAGGATGTTGGAAAAAGCGAAAGTTCATGTGTAATGCATGAAATAAGGGTTCAAGATTTGCCCTGTCCGAAAGGAAGCAGACTTCCAACGCGTATCAATTACATGAAGAAACTGGAAACTGTGAATGTATCAAGTTCAATGGCACATTTGTGAGGACAATACAGACATGAAACTTCAATGGAACCAGATAGATTGGAAGAAAGCAGAAGAACAAGTTAACAGGCTACAGATTCGAATTGTAAAGGCAACATTAGAACAAAAGCTGAGATTGGTTAAGAGATTACAGTATTTAATAACTAATTCATTTTACGCGAAGGCTCTGGCTGTTAAACGAGTGGTTAGCAACAGAGGAAAGAAAACTCCAGGTATAGATGGAGAATTTTGGAAATCTGATAAAGAAAAAGTAAACGCAGTAAGGAGCCTGGACTGCCAGACATATCATGCAAAACCATTGAAAAGGGTATATATCGAAAAGTTTGGCAAGAAAGAAAAGCGTCCTTTGGGAATACCTACTATGAGAGACCGGGCTATGCAGGCATTACAACTTCTTGCGCTGGAACCAGTGGCAGAAACAACTGCCGACAGGATCTCCTTTGGATTTCGGAAATACAGAAGTCCTGAAGATGCACGTGAGTATGCGTTTAGTGTACTTAGCAGAAAGGATTCTCCACAATGGATTCTGGAAGGGGATATAAAAAGCTGCTTTGATAAAATCAGCCATCGGTGGATGATGGATAACATTCCCGGAAACAAAAGAATTATGAAAGAGTTCATGCGTTGTGGATATGTAGAAAAGGGAAAGTTATATCCGACTATAGAAGGCTCTCCACAGGGAGGAGTTATCTCGCCAACTTATGCAAACATGGTACTTGATGGATTAGAACCCATGATACTGGATGTATACTGGAGAAGCAAAGTTAAAAGGACATTTAGTGTGAAGTACAATGCGCATAAAGTACATGTGGTGAGATTTGCTGACGACTTTATCGTTACAGCATCTGACAAAGAAACACTGAAAGAAATCAAACCAATGATAGAAAGATTTCTTGAAGAAAGAGGACTGAGACTGTCAGAAGAGAAAACGGTCATTACTCACATTAATGATGGATTCGACTTTCTGGGTTGGAACTTTCGTAAATTTAAAGGAAAACTGATTATCAAGCCGTCACATAAATCTATGAAGAAAATTACGAGAAAAATCAGTGAAATAATAAAAGAAAACCAGACAGCCACACAGGAAATACTCATAAAGAAAATAAATGAGGTGACAGTAGGATGGGCAAATTATCATCACTCATCATGTGCTAAGAAGTGCTTTCATACGTTGGATCATCGCATATGGGAAATGTTGTGGAGATGGTCCAAACGCAGACACCCAAACAAAAACAAGCACTGGATAGTTAACAAATACTGGAAAGAGCATAAAGGCAGAAAGTGGACATTTATGTCGGACAAAAACATCCTATTTCTGATGATGGATATGCCAATTGTGCGAAAAGGGCAAATATCTTTAAACAAGAATCCATTTCTTGACAGGGAATACTTTGAATGCCGAGCAAAAAGGCACCGTCTGAACCGAAAAAGAGCTATGAATTCCAATCGAGCCGCGCAAATGGGATATTATGCGTTATAGATACGTGAGCGGAATGCGGTGAAAGTCGCACGTTCCGTTCTTTGGGGAGGGAATAACCGTAAGGTTTGTCCCTTACCCGACAGCGAAGAAGTCCGGGAAACCGGATGGAGCAAAGGACAGAACAGTTAATCATCTGGAGTACGTCCTAATTGAGAGTTTTAGACGAAACACATGCCGAGAGGAGTACCACAAGTACTAAGTGGTCGGAACTCACGAAAAGGAAAGGAAACAGTGCATGGAGGAACAAGGAATATTTATAGAACGCATTCTGTCAAATGAAAACATGAATCGTGCCTACAAACAGGTGAAAAAGAATAAAGGTGCGGCAGGAATAGACGGAATGGAATGTGCCGATTTGCTTTCTCATTTGAAAGTAAATGGCCAGCAACTCAGAGAGAGTATAAGAAATCAGTCATACAAACCAATGCCAGTAAAGAGAGTGGAAATCCCTAAAGCAGACGGAAGCAAACGAAAACTTGGTATTCCAACTGTCACAGATCGCATGGTACAACAAGCAGCTGCACAGGTATTAACACCTATATATGAAAGAAAATTTCATGAGAACAGCTATGGATTCAGACCCGGAAAAAGTGCACAGAAGGCAGTATTAAAAGCAGTTGAATACATGAATGAAGGATATAACTGGGTCGTGGATATTGACTTGGAAAAGTTTTTTGATACGGTAGAACACGACAAGTTAATATCTGTTTTGAACAAAGAGATTAAGGATGGAAAAATACTTTCGCTAATCCGAAAATTTCTAGTAAGTGGAGTTATGGTTGGAGAACAGATAGAAGAAACAGAAATCGGAACCCCACAAGGGGGAAATATTTCACCACTTCTCGCTAACATACTGCTCAATGAATTGGATTGGGAACTTGAAAGCCGAGGACTTAAATTTGCACGATATGCAGATGACTGTATTATTTTTGTCAAAAGCGAAAAAGCTGCGGCAAGGGTAATGGAATCGGTCACGAAGTATGTTGAAAATGTTCTGCGGCTGAAAGTGAACAGGGGCAAAAGTAAAATAGGGAGACCCACAGAAATACAATATCTGGGATTTGCCTTCTATTATCAGTTTCAAGAAAAGAAATATAAGATAAAAGTCCCTAAAAAGTCATTGGATAAGGTAATGAAGAAAGTCAGAAAATTAACGAGCCGCAAGTGGGGTGTAAGTAACTCATATAAAGCCCAAAAGATAGCGGAAGTGGTAAGAGGCTGGATCAATTACTTTAAAATTGGCTCAATTCTTACAGCAACCCGAAGACTCGATACGGTTATTAGGTACAGGTTCAGAATGTGCATATGGAAACATTGGAAAAATCCTAAAACCAGATATAAAAATCTGGTAAAACTGGGTGTTAGTAAAAAGAATGCAAAAAGTGCGGCAGGGTTCCATGGATATGCTCGGGTTTGTCGTACAGAAACTATTTGCTATGCAATGTCAAATGCACGTCTGAAAGAGTTCGGGTTACTCTCAGCAGAGGAATATTTTTGTCAAACAAGATGTTAAGTTAACTGAACCGCCGGATGCGGAACCGCATGTCCGGTGGTGTGAGAGGTCGGCGGCGAAAGCCGCCTCCTACTCGATCTACATCGATCTTGAATCTTTGATTTGCGACTGGAAGTAAAACAAATTTGATGTTATCTTTATTTAAAAACACAATAAAAATCTGATTATCCGCTAAAACACAGTATCTATCAGCATTTTCAAGGAAACAAACACATCAATTTACTACTTATTTACTACTAACGAATGAGCCTTGATACGCAAGTTTTCCTAGATATGCAAAGATATGGTACAGCACATCAGTATTGAAACAAGAAAAAATTGAATAACTTATAGACTATGGAACGCCTAAAATGACGTTCCTTTTCTATTTTCAGCCGTTCATTATGGACGGTTATTTTATTACCAAAAATGAAAGGAGCATTAGATTTATGAAAAAGATGTTAAAACGATTGTGTACGGGCTTCTTAGCTCTTGCAACTGTCGTTACTGCTTTGCCGACTACACCCGTTCATGCAGAAAGTAAGCAATACTGGACGGAGTCAAAACAGCGTGTCGGTATCGTTGAAAAAGTAATGAATGACGGTTCGATTGGTTCTACCTTTAATGAGGGACATTTGACCGTTGAGGGCGAGGACGCTTACTGTATCGACATTAACACAGACTTTAAGAATGGCTACAAGACCAGAGCTGACGCAAGCACCCGTATGAGTGCCGACCAGATAAGCGACGTTGCCTTATCTATCGAATATGTAAAACAGTACACAGACAGCCACAGCGGAATAAGCAAAAATCACGCTTACCTTTTAAGACAGCTGGTTGTCTGGCAAAGATTGAGCGTACATCTTGGCTGGCAATGCGATAACGTGCGAGCTTCTTATAATGAAATTCCAAAAGCTACGCAGGACGAAGTTTTCTCTGGTGCAAGAGCCTTTGTCAAAGAGAATAAAGGACGCTATGAATGTGGCGGTTATATCTACTCTGGCGAGGGGCAGGAATTGGGACAATTCTGGGCGAAACTCAATGTTGGAAATGCGAAACTTCAAAAGACTTCCAGTAATACCAGCATTACAGACGGTAACGGGAATTACTCTATCGCTGGTGCGACATACGGTGTCTTTGCTGATAAGGACTGCACGAAACAGCTTGCCACCCTTACGACTGATGAAAACGGAAATACAGATGTCGTAGAGGTAAAGGCTGACACAGTCTATATCAAGGAATTATCCGCACCAGCAGGATATAAGGTTGATACAAATATATATTCCTTAAAGGTTGAAGCTGGAAGGACAGCGACCTTGAACGTATCAGATACACCAAAGGTAACAGACACTTTGATTGAACTCTTCAAGATTGATATGGAAACACAGAAAGACAATCCGCAAGGGAGCGCTTCTTTAGCAGGTGCGGAATTTACATGGAAGTATTATGCAGGCTTCTACAATAAAGACAATCTCCCTGCCGAAGCTACAAGAACATGGGTTACAAAGACAATCGCCGAAACAGACAGCGACGGTACAATCCATTATGTTACAAAATTAGCGGACACATACAAAGTATCTGGCGACAGTTTCTATATGCAGGACGGCAAGGCAGTTCTTCCACTTGGGACACTAACCGTTGAGGAAACAAAAGCTCCAAACGGCTACTTGTTAGAGGGTGCATATATGCAGGCTGGCGATAAGTCCGAACAGATTAAGGGCTTATATGTAACACAGATTACCGAGGACGGCGACCTTGCCGTACTTACTGGAAGTAACCAGTTTTCCGTATCAGACAAGGTTATCCGTGGCGGTGTCAAAATTCAGAAACGAGATTTAGAAACGGGCGATACGAAGCCACAAGGAAGTGCCACTTTGAAAGATACTGCTTTTGACATCATTTCCTTAAATGATAATGCAGTATTGGTTGAGGGCAAGTTATATAAGAAAAATGAAGTGGTAAAAACAATCCATACAGACCTTGAGGGTGTCGCTTCTACTTCTGCTGACCTTTTACCTTATGGAAAATTCCGTATCGCTGAAAGTGAAGCTCCAAACGGATATTTGACAGACGGTGCAAAACCGATTGATTTTGCAATCACAGAGAATGGAAAAATCGTGGACTTAACCGACGAAGCCCATTCTATCTACAATCAGATTAAGCGTGGAGATATTGAGGGCGTAAAAATCGGTGCAGGCACACACAAGCGTCTTGCTGATGTTCCCTTTAGGATCACAAGCAAGACGACTGGGGAAAGTCATGTTGTAGTAACTGATGATAACGGGCAATTCTCCACTTCTGCTGACTGGGCTTCCCATAAGCACAATACCAACGCAGGCAAGACCAGCGAGGACGGTGTATGGTTTGGGACTTCTGAACCAGACGACAGCAAAGGTGCGTTACCTTACGATACTTATATCATTGAAGAATTACGCTCTGACAGCAACAAAGGTTTTGAACTTATCCCACCATTTGAAATCGTGGTATCAAGAAATAACCTTGTGATTGATTTAGGAACGCTGACTGATGAATACGAAAAAGAAATCTCTATCCATACCACAGCGACCAGCAAAGACGGCGAAAAGACTATCCTTGCAGGAAAAGAGGTTACAATCGTTGATACAGTCAAATTAGACGGACTTACAAAAGGCACAAAGTATCAGCTCAAAGGCTGGCAGATGTTAAAGGAAGAAAACGCCGAGCTTATCATTGACGGGAAACGTGTAGAAAACGATTATACCTTTGTCGCTGATGATGAAGAAATGAAAGTGGAAATTTCCTATACATTCAATGCGTCTGCTTTAGGTGGCAAAAACCTTGTTACCTTTGAAGAATTATATGATTTCAGCAATTCAGACGAACCCGTAAAAGTTGCAGAACACAAAGACATTGAGGACGACGGGCAAACGGTACTTATCACAGAGCGTATCATCAAGATACATACTACCGTTACCGATAAGGACGGCAATAAAGAGCTTAAAGCAGGAAAAGACGTTACAATCATTGATACCGTAACCTTAGAGGGCTTAGAAGTCGGTACACAGTACAAACTTGTGGGCTGGCAGATGTTGAAAGAAGAAAATGCAGAACTTCTTATCAATGGAAAACGTGTGGAAAGTGATTACACTTTTATTGCTGACAGCGAAGCTATGAAAGTGGAAGTTGCTTTTACGTTTGACGCTACTTCTCTTGACGGCAAACAGCTTGTAACTTTTGAGGAATTATACGATTTAAGCAATCCAGACGAGCCGAAGAAAGTTACCGAGCATAAGGATATTGAGGATAAGGGACAGACGATTACCTTTAAGGAAAAGCCAGAAGAACCAGAGAAACCCGAAACACCACCGACACCGGAAAAGCCTAACAGACCTAGCGACAGTCCCAAAACGGGCGACAGTACAAATGTAATGGCATTTATCGTGATGTTGCTTGCGTCTGCTGGTGGACTGGCTGGAACATATCTTTACAAACGCCGTAAAATGAAGAAATCATAAGGCGGTAACGGTATGAGGAAAGAAAAATCACGCTCTCCGCCGAAGCTGTCAAACGGCAGATTTTTGCTTATTCTGGCTTGTCTGCCAACAACCTGCAAGAACACGGATAGTCAAGGGTGCGTAAGCATTGATTTTACCCTTTACTATCTGGGGGATTGCTGGTACTTCCCGAACCGCCAGAATAAGAAATCACAATCAATTTATCAAAAATAGAAAGAAACGAGGTAAAACAATATGGAAATGAAATATGTCGTGCCAGATATGGCACAGTCTTTTGGAACTCTTGAATTTGCAGGCGAAAGTGAGCCAGTCTTTGAAAGAGATAAAAATAACCGCAGGGTCTTAGCCAGACGAAGCTATAACCTTTATTCTGACGTACAGAAAGGCGAAAATGTTGTGGTAGAAATTCCCGTGCAGGCTGGCGAAAAGCATTTCAAGTATGAACAGAAAGTAAAACTTGTCAATCCGAAGTTATACGGCAGAGGTTACGCAATCGGGGATATGGGACATACCGATTATGTGTTAGTTGCTGATGATATTGTAGCAGTTGAAGAAAAGTAAAGGAGTGAAGAATTTATGAGATTATCAAACGGGTTTGTTATTGACAAAGAGAAAACATTTGGAGAATTAAAATTTACAGCGGTGCGAGATGTGTTCTTGCAGAATGAGGACGGGACACCGAGTACCCAGCTTAAAAAGCGTATCTATGATTTGAAGTGCAGTCTGCATGGTGGAATTATCCCCGTGTCCGTACCGCCAGAAGTACCGTTAAGGGAATTTCCGTACAATGCGGTTGTGGAGCTTGTCAATCCCGTAGCCGATACGGTATCAAGAAAAACCTATACGGGTGCAGATGTGGACTGGTATGTAAAGGCAGAGGATATTGTATTGAAGAATAAAGGCAATCAGAACGCAGGTAATCCACAGAACCCTACACCGCAGGGACAACAGAAAAAATAGGATTGCCGAGTAAAAATTATATTGTAGAGCATACTGCATAACGGTATAATTATTTCATATCAAATATAATGGAGTGATGAAAATGAAGCATATCTTAATTGTTGATGATGATATTCATATAAACAAAATGTTGGACGAAGTTTTAGTACATGAAAGATATATGGTTTCCCATGCTTACTCTGGTACAGAAGCATTATTATTTTTAGCAGATACAAAACCAGATTTGATTTTGCTAGACTTAATGTTACCGGGATTGTCTGGGGAAGAATTATTACCACAAATATCAGATATTCCCATTATTGTTATGAGTGCAAAAGTAGATGTTGAAGATAAGGTATCTCTTTTACTTGGTGGTGCAGTTGATTATGTTACTAAGCCTTTTGATACAAAAGAATTATTGGCAAGAATTACTGTTGCACTTAGAGTTAAAACACCCTCATTAAACAGAACATTAGAATTTGAAGATATTACATTGGATACATTTACTTATGAAGTGTTCATAGAGGACAAAAAAGTAAAACTGACGAGAACGGAATATGCTATTTTGAAATTGTTAATACAAAATCCGAAGCAAGTTATTGTAAAGTCATTTCTTTTAGAAAAAATTAGTGAGGACACACCAGACTGTACTGAAAGCTCATTAAAAATGCACATTAGTAATTTAAGAAAAAAACTTCGTGATATAAGTGGAAAAGATTATATTGAAGCTGTTTGGGGAATTGGATTTAAAATGAGAACAGAATAAATCTTTACTGTTTCTTTACTGTTTTCTTTACCGTTTTCTTTACTCTTACAAGATAGAATAACTATATCAGAAAACAGGAGGTAAAAATCATGGAATATGTTCTTAAAACAAATTCTTTATGTAAGAACTACGGGCATTTTAAAGCACTCAACGGCTTATCAATGAATGTGCCTAAAGGTTCGATTTATGGTCTTATCGGCAAAAACGGAGCAGGCAAAACAACTCTTATACGGTTGATATGTGGTTTACAAGAGCCTACATCTGGCGACTATGTTCTTTATGGCAAAAAGCACATAGATAAAGACATTACAAAATCTCGTCGCAGAATGGGAGCAATCGTAGAAACACCGTCAATTTATGTTGATTTAACAGCGTATGAAAATTTAAAGGAGCAATACAAAGTATTAGGTATTCCCTCTGATGATGGAATTTCCGAAATATTAAAATTAGTTGGTCTTGAAAATACGGGAAATAAAAAAGCAAAAAATTTTTCTCTTGGTATGCGTCAAAGACTAGGTATTGCGGTTGCTCTTGCAGGTTCGCCAGATTTTCTCGTTCTTGATGAGCCAGTCAATGGACTTGACCCACAAGGAATTATAGAAATTAGGGAATTGATCTTGAAGCTCAATCAAGAACATGGAATTACCGTTTTGATTTCTAGTCATATATTAGACGAGCTATCAAAACTGGCAACATACTATGGCTTTATTGACAATGGTAAAATGATAAAACAGATTAGCTCTATTGAATTGGAAAGTAAATGCCGAAAATGTACTCATTTAAAAGTATCAAGCACAAAAACCCTTGCTTATGTTTTAGACACTATGAACATTGAATATAAAATACTTTCTAATACAGAAGCGGATATTTTTGAAAAAGTTAATATTTCAAAATTAACGACAGAATTATCCAAAAAAGATTGTGAAGTTATTTCGATACATGAACATGATGAAAGTTTAGAAAGTTATTTTGTTAGCTTGGTAGGGGGTGCAAGACATGAATAAATTATTATCTGCTAATTTCTTTCGATTAAGGAAAAATAAATGTTTTTGGGGTTCATTAGCTTTTATGTTTGTGATTGGAATAGCTAGCCCACTATTGAGATATAGGGATATGAAACAGTCTGGATATATCAATAATCTTGACAATGGATTTTTCATGTGTGCATTGTTCATAGGAATTATTCTTGCTGTATTTTGTAGTCTTTTTATCGGTACAGAACATAATGACGGGACAATCAGAAACAAAATTATCGTAGGACAGAAAAGAGAAACTATTTATTTATCAAATATGGTAACTTGTTCTATTATTGCAATTACAATGTGTATTGTGTTTTTTGTTCCGTATCTCAGCGTTGGAATTCCTTTACTTGGATTTTTTGTTGCTGATATGAAAATGATTGTAATGATAGGAGTAACTGTCTTGGTTTTATCAGTTACATTTGCTTCTCTTTTTACACTTGTAGCAATGCTCTCTCAAAATAAAGCTATTATTGCAGTAGCTTGTATTCTATTTTCATTTGGGCTTTTGTTTGCTGGTGCAATATGTAATAGAATGTTGGACGCTCCAAAAACTATTCCAGCTTATTCGATAGGAGAAAATGGAGAAAACACAGCTCAAGAAATGGAAAATCCAAAATATTTAGACGGAACAAAACGAGAAATTGTGCAATTCATTTATGATGTAAATCCAGGCGGTCAAGCAATTCAATGTTCAACAATGCAAGTTGTTAATTTAACACGATTGCCTATATATTCCTTAGTAATCGTTATACTTACAACTGGTGCAGGTGTTTGGATTTTCAAGAAAAAAGATTTAAAGTAAAGGAGTGAAAAATTATGCTATGGTTATGGCTTTTCATAAGTGGACTGATTTTAGTGATTGTCTTGTTACTTATCAAGATACATTTATTACGAAAATCTGCAAAAGAAATAGAATGTTCATTCGCTGAAAAGCTCATAACCGATAGTAATACTCTGATTGATATTTCAAGCAACGATAAATATATGTGTCATTTAGCAAATGAAATAAATATCCAGCTACGAAAGCTCCGAGCTGAACGCAGAAAATTTCAAAAAGGCGATATAGAATTAAAAAATGCTGTTACAAATGTTTCTCACGATTTACGCACACCGCTAACCGCAATATATGGCTATTTGGATTTACTTGAACAAGAAGAAAAAAGTGAAAAAGTGAATAGATATATTGCTGTCATAAAAAATCGTACAGAAATGCTAAAACAACTAACAGAAGAATTATTTCGTTATTCTGTGATTTTAACTTCAGAAGAAGATTTAAAAATTGAACCTATTACTATTAACAATGTATTAGAGGAAAGTATCGCTTCATTCTATACAATTTTAAAAGAAAAGCAAATTTCTCCTAAGATTATCATTCCACAGAAAAAGATAGTTCGTAATCTTGACCGTTCTGCAATATCAAGAATATTTGCAAATTTATTGAATAATGTGGTCAAGTACAGTAATGGTGATTTAGAAGTTACATTATTTGAAAATGGAGAAATTCATTTTATAAACCATGCTTCAAATTTGACTGAAATAGAAGTTGGAAAATTATTTGACCGATTTTATACAGTTAATAATGCTAGAAATTCAACTGGACTGGGATTGTCTATTTCAAAAGCATTAGTTGAAAAGATGAATGGTACAATTTCAGCCGAGTATAATAATGAAATGCTTAATATTTGCATTGTGTTTGATTTGTGAAAATAACTTTTTATAGCAGTTAGTCTTTGGATTGACTGCTTTTTTCGTACCCAGAAAGGAGTGATTGATTTATGCGTAAGATTTGGAACAAAGGACACCGTATCAGAGCCAGCGACAAGCACCTTGTCTATCACTTTTCCATAGGAACGCTTCTGTTTGTATTTGTAGCGGTTCTTTTGCTACTGAATATCAAACAGCTCATGCGTACCGATTGGGAGCATTTCAGCTTGTTTGAGAATGGCTTGACGCTTTCCCCTTGCAACTTCATAACCATACTGATAGCGACTGGTGTTTGTGCATTGGTCGCTTTTCTGTATTACCGCTTCTGTTATGACAGTTTCAAGAAGCTCCTGCACCGTCAAAAGCTGGCAAGAATGATACTGGAAAATAAGTGGTATGAAGCCGATACCATACAAGACAGCGGTTTTTTTACTGACCTGCAAAGCAGATCAAGGGAAAAAATCGTCTGGTTTCCGAAGATTTATTATCAAATGGAAAAAGGCTTGCTTCATATCCGCTGTGAAATTACGCTGGGGAAATATCAAGACCAGCTTTTACGGTTAGAGGATAAATTGGAAAGTGGCTTGTATTGTGAGCTGACCGACAAGACCCTGCATGACGGATATATCGAATATACCCTGCTTTATGATATGATAGCGAACCGCATTACCATTGATGAAGTACGGGCAGAAAACGGCAGTCTTAGACTGATGAAAAATCTTGTCTGGGAATATGACGCACTCCCACACGCTCTGATTGCTGGTGGGACTGGTGGCGGTAAAACCTATTTTCTGCTGACGCTCATTGAAGCCTTACTGCATACCAACGCTGTCCTTTATATCTTAGACCCGAAGAACGGTGACCTTGCAGACTTGGGGACAGTTATGGGAAATGTGTATCACACTAAAGAAGAAATGATAGATTGCGTCCATGCCTTTTATGAGGGCATGGTACAGCGAAGCGAGGAAATGAAGCGACACCCTAACTATAAGACGGGCGAAAACTACGCCTATCTGGGACTGCCACCCTGTTTTCTTATCTTTGATGAATATGTAGCATTTTTTGAAATGCTGGGGGCGAAAGAAAGCGTGAGCCTGCTTAGCCAGTTAAAGAAAATTGTCATGCTGGGACGGCAGGCTGGATATTTCCTTATCGTTGCCTGCCAGCGTCCAGACGCAAAGTATTTCTCGGACGGTATCCGAGATAACTTCAATTTCCGTGTGGGATTGGGGCGTATCAGCGAATTAGGTTACGGTATGCTGTTTGGTTCAGATGTGAAAAAGCAGTTTTTTCAGAAGCGTATCAAGGGGCGTGGCTACTGTGATGTGGGAACAAGCGTGATAAGCGAATTTTACACGCCTTTAGTCCCGAAAGGACATGATTTTTTGCAGACTATCGGCTCTCTTGCACAAGCAAGGCAGGACGGGACGGCGACGTGCGAAGCGAAAGGCGACGGCACGGACTAGCCGTTGCTGGTGTGGCGAAGCCACGCCAGCAGGTAAAACCCCTCGGTATCTAACAGAGGGGTACGTTTGCAAATAGACAATAGACAAAAAACATAGGAAACATAAGGCTTCTGGCATGGTTTTCTAGCAAAAATCGGCTGTGAAGTCGCCTTAAAAAACTTCACACTTTACAGATTGGGGGTATGGTTCTGAATGAAGAACAACGGATAAAAGAATTACGGGAGAAACGGATTGCTTACGGTATCTCACAAGGCAGGCTGGCGGTGGCTTCTGGTATCACAAGGGAATATTTCAACAAGATAGAAAGTGGAAAAATGAAGCCGTCAAAGGAACTTCTGGAAACTCTGCATAAGGAACTGGCAAGGTTCAATCCAGAAGTACCGCTTACCATGCTGTTTGATTATGTGAAAATTCGTTTTCCCACGCTGGATATACAGCACATCATCAAAGATATATTAAAACTGAATATCAATTATATGCTCCATGAAGATTACGGACATTACAGTTATACGGAGCATTATTCTTTAGGGGACATCTTTATCTATACGTCGGCTGACGAAGAAAAAGGTGTCCTTTTAGAGTTAAAGGGGCGTGGTTGCCGACAGTTTGAAAGTTACCTGCTGGCACAACAAAGAAGTTGGTATGACTTTCTCATGGACGCACTCATAGACGGTGGCGTGATGAAGCGTATCGACCTTGCTATCAACGACCATACGGGTATTTTGGATATTCCAGAGCTTGCGGAAAAATGCAGGAAACGGGAATATATCGGAAAGTCCAGAAGTTATAAGTTTTATCAGTCGGGCGAGCTTATCAAGCATAGAGAGGACGACAGAGAATATATGGGACGCACCCTTTATCTTGGTTCGCTAAAATCAGATGTGTATTTCTGTATCTATGAAAAGGACTATGAGCAGTACGTCAAGTTAGGGACACCGCTGGAAGAAGCCGACATTATCAACCGTTTTGAGATACGGCTTAGAAATGAACGTGCCTATTATGCAGTACGAGATTTGCTGACCTATTATGACGCAGAGCAGACTGCCTTTTCTATCATCAACCAGTATGTGCGGTTTGTTGATGAAGAAGCAGACAAGCGAAAAAATGACTGGAAACTCAATGACCGCTGGGCGTGGTTTATCGGCGATAACAGACAGAGCTTGAAGCTGACGACAAAGCCAGAGCCTTACACCTTAGACCGTACATTGCGGTGGGTACAACGGCAGGTAGCACCGACCTTGAAAATGCTGAAAAGGATTGATAAGGGAAACGGAACAGACTACATGAAAACTATCGAACAGCAGGCAAAGCTCACAGAAAAGCATGAAATGATAATCAAACAGCAGACGACCCCTGCAAAAGATTTAGTAGAAAGTTAGGAGTGATGAAAAAATGTGGGAATTATTGAAAGACTTCCTGCTGGTATCTGTTGGAACGGGTATCGGCGTAGCCTTGATGTGTATTTTAAGTGTTGGCAAAGGAGCTGACTATGAAATGAAGAAATTAAAAGAAAGCGAGGACAAATAACATGAATTTCGGGCAAAATTTGTATCAATGGTTTTTAAGCAACGCACAGAGCTTAGTGCTTATGTCGATTGTGGTTATCGGTATCTACTTAGGGTTCAAGCGTGAGTTTTCAAAACTTATCGGTTTCTTGGTAGTTGCCTTGATTGCTGTCGGCTTGGTATTCAATGCTGGCGGTGTGAAAGATGTACTGTTAGAGCTGTTCAATAAGATTATCGGTGCATAAAATTTTATTGTGTGGCTGATGTATGGGTGCTATAATGTGAAAAAAGAAGTAATCGAGGTGTTCTATTTTGAATGAGAGAGAAAAAATTATTCGTTTATGGTTTGATATGTGGTTGAAACAGCAAGACTTAGGAATAGATAAAATTTTTACAGAAGATGTTGTTTATACGGAAAGCTGGTGTCCTAAATATGAAAATCTTAAAACAGTAAAACATTGGTTTAATGAATGGAATACTCGTGGTAAAGTCATTATTTGGGATATTAAACAGTTCTTTCATAAAGAAAATCAAACTGTCGTAGAATGGTATTTTAAAAATGAAATGAATACGGGAAGCGTTGAAGAATTTGACGGTATTTCCTTAATTGAATGGACAGAAGATAACAAAATCAAATCATTAAAAGAATATGGTTGCAATCTGAATAACTATAATCCATATCAACACAGCGATAACCCTCAATTTAGAGATGAAAAAACAAACTGGTTTTAAAACTTAATCAAATTATATCCATATACATAAAGCAGTTAGTCTTAGGATTGACTGCTTTTTTCTTACCTAAAATCAGATTGGAGTGATGAAATGAGCGATATTTTTAAGGATATGCAGGCAAACGTCGGCTGTGATTATATTTCTAACCTGCCCTCTTACAAGCGTAAAGTGTGGCATGAAATGAAGCGATTACCGCTTACGAATTATGATATAAAACAGTTAGAAGATTTTTCAAAGTATGTGTTTGGTATGTCGTACCAGAGCTTAAAAGATGTGATGAAGCAACAGAAAGGACGTGAGGAACAATGCAGGAAACAAGGGTGCTGGTGGAAACGAGAGGAACAACTGGCGAAGAAACAATATCATACTGGTTCGACCTGCCGATAGATGTTGCCGAGTTTGAAGAAAAGTTAGGTATCGGTGCAGAAAGTGGGGATTATCGTATTATCGAAAAGGTGTTGCCTTATGCTGATGAAGTCCACGAACACACCAGCGTGTACCAGCTCAACGAATTAGATTTTATGTACCGCCAGCTTTCAAGTGATATGCAGGAAGAATATGTATCACTACTTACGGTGTTTGAGAATTTAGAAGCACTTTATATTTGCAGGAACGTGATTACGGTTTATCCCGACTGCAAAAGCATGATAGATGTTGCAAGGCAAAAGCTGATGAACGACCCGACGTTCAAACATCTGTCCGACGACTGTCAAGAATACTACTTTGACTTTGAAGCCTATGCTTCTCACTTGCAGGAACACGGGGAATTTTTAGTAACGGAACACGGTATCTTTGAATTGCCAGAGTAGGAAATGAGGTGACAAACTATAAACAGTCAAGAGAATTTTGAAATTTTTTTGAA